>DATIEH010000030.1:0-17338 GCA_035455905.1 Binatia bacterium
GTCACGAGCGAGCGGATAAGATTTTTGATGCAAGATGAAATTAAACGTTTACTTGAGGAGTGCGAGAAGCAGGTTACCTCGCCTTGGCTGCTACCGCTGGTGACCTCGGCATTAAACACCGGAATGCGGCAAGGCGAGCTCCTAAAGCTCAAATGGGAAAACATAGACCTCGAGCGAGGATCGATAACGATCATTCAGGGTAAGACGCTACGGCGAAAGACAGTCGCGATTAACGAACCGGCTAAACAGGCGCTGGCATGGCTTCGGGAGAATTGTTACGGTGAGCTTCTCTTCATGTGGCCTTGGGCGGATCCGATCGGCAAGGTTACCGTCTACGATGCCTTCAAAAGAGCCTGCAGCGCGGTAGGAATCAACGATTTCCGCTTCCATGATCTGAGACATACCTTCGCCTCTCATCTCGTCATGGCAGGCGTGGATTTGGTCACAGTGAAGGAGTTGCTTGGCCATAAGACAATCGCCATGACGAGGAGCACAAAGCCCAAGCCGTGGCCAAACTCGAGGATCGCTACAAAGCTGCGGAGACTGAGACGCAGAGCGCGGCCATATCAGCCGAATTGAAAGAGGCAATCAACGCGGTTTTGACGCTGAAGTTGGAACAAAACCGGAACATTTTTTTAGTGAGAAGGGGAAGAGGACTCGGAATTTCAAGCAATATCAAGCGTGATCTGGAGGCGGCGAGCGGATTCGAACCGCTGCATCGAGGTTTTGCAGACCTCTCCCTTAACCACTTGGGTACGCCGCCTTGGTCCGTTAGCTAACACGAAGTTTTTGCGAGTTGCAACAACGTCCTAAATTATTGACAAGACATAGTGAAACACGTAATTAAAAAAGCGGTTTAAGAGGAGCTTCCCAATGGCAACGATGATTACCAGCGATTGCATTAATTGCGGCGCGTGCGAGCCGGAATGCCCAAATAACGCAATCAGCCAGGGTGATCCTGTTTACGTGATCGATCCAAAGCTGTGCACCGAATGCGTTGGATTTCATGACTACGAAGCGTGCGCTGCGGTTTGCCCGGTCGATGTGTGCGTGACCGATCCGAACAATATCGAGTCCGAAGAGGTGTTGATTGCCCGCGCACGCGCTTTGCACCCTGAAACGGATTTCGGCAACGGGTTTCAATCGCGATTCAGAAAAGCTCAAAGCGACGGCGCCGCAGCGGCAACGGAGAAAGCTGCCGCAGGTGAGCCGAAACCGGCTCCTGTTCAGGCTCCTGCGGCGAAGCCGGCAAGTACGCCCGTGACGGCGGCGCCATCTGTGGCTGCGCCGGCGCCCGCGGTCGCTCCCGTAGCGCCCGCCGCCAAAGCGACTGCGCCAGCGGTTGTTCCCAAAGCCGCCCCGACACAAAGCCAGCCGAGACCCAAGAAAACATTTCCCAAGGAACTGCCAATCAGCTTCGAAGAAGCATCAAAACAATATGCGGGGGAGCGCGGTCATCTCACAGGCGGTGTTGGATTAGCGGTTGTCTTATTACAGCCAGTGATCGGCGCGTTGCCCCATGCGATCAAAAAACGCCTCGAGATTGCAATGCAGACGCCCTTGTTCACTGCGGCGGGAAGCACCGCAGTCAACATCGCTCATAACGCGGTCCTCTATCCGATCGTTTCTATCGCGATTGCCGCATTCATAAACGGGCCGCAAATTATTTTCAGTCAGGATATCAACAGGTACATTCTAATCGGGTTGCTGCTGGCCGGGCTCGAAGGAGTAGTTCGACTAAAAGATGGGATTTTTAGCGCTAAGCCCGCAAATGAAATGAAGTTTTTAGCATCTTTTTACGGTGCTCCGCTAGGCATTATCGCCGCACCACTCCTGCAACGCTACACTGGCCTAGTACGTGACATTCCCGTTCCGGTCCAAGGATTCTACTCCGAAGGCTTCGTCGATAAGGTTGAACGCGAACGGCGCTACGGCAATGCGTACACCGTCGAAGATCGCGGTAAGTCGTTTCTCGTGCGCATGGAATTTCCGCGCTATGTTCCTGATATCGGAATTGCCAACCGCGAGCGGCTGCCCGACTCGATGCCCGACTATGATTACGATCTCACCCTGGGCGATGAAGAATTGATCGTCAAGGGCAAGTGCACCGATGAAAATGTGAGAAAGATCTCTTCCAGCATCGGCGCCTTTCCCCCGGAATTCACGACGGTCATTCCACTGCGCGAGAGGATTGCGGGTTTTGTACATCACTTTGACAATAAGCTTCTCGAAGTGCTTCTGGTGAAGGCTCAAGCAAGCTCGATATCCTTTTGAGAGATCGAATCGATCCCAACCCAAAAATAGCTACCGGGCAATCGGAAGAGAAACACCGGCAGATGGCAACGGATGCTGTGTCAGTCTCGTCCGAGACTCTATTTTTTAGACCAATCACGACCGCCGATCTCGATGAAGTGATGGTGATCGAGCGAATGTCGTTTCGTTTTCCGTGGAGCGCAGGGTTTTTTCGACAGGAGCTACAAGTGCCCTGTGCCCGCTCCATTTTGGCCGAGCTTGATAATCGGACGGTGGGTTACGTTCTGTTCTGGCTGCTGCCCGACGCCATTGACATCCATAATATTGCGGTTCATCTGGAGTGCCGGCGGCGCGGCATCGCGTGCGCACTTTTAGGCGAGGTGATCCGCGAAGCGCGGCACCAATCGTTTAATCGAGTGCTGCTTGAGGTTCGGCGCTCAAATATCCCAGCACAAACGCTTTATAGAAAGTTAGGATTCGCAACGACCGGTATTCGCAAAGGCTATTATTCCGATGATGGGGAAGATGCCCTAGCAATGAGTCTGCAGATCACGTGAAAATTGTCGAACACGGGACGGCGGCAGCATCACTTCGAGCAGATGTGGATATTTCGCATGTAAATGATTGTAACACAGTTTTTTTCGCGGTTTTCCCACTGCCCTTGACGGACTCTCCTCCTCTGGTATATAAGTTAATTGTTACCCGAATGACATTAGCGGTCAGATCATCGACCGCTAATTTTTTTGACTTGTCATCAATCTGGGCGAAGAGAGCGGCATGCTGGAGACCCTTTACGAAAACCCTCAACTGTTTTCTTTGCCCTGCAGCTGCTTTTTCAACAATCGTTACTCCCGTCATTCAAGTCCTTCGACAGCTTTACTAATCCGATCCGGCAAGGTTCCTTTAAAAACGCTGAGAGACTTCGGCTCAGGAGGAGATGCCTATGTTCAAGGTAGGTGAGAAGGTCGTTTATCCCGCGCATGGCGTGGGTGAGATTGAAGCGATTCGCAGCCACGTCATATCGGGCACGGAAAAAAGGTTTTACATGCTGCGAATTCTCGAAACGGATATGAAAATAATGATTCCGATCGACAACGTTGAATCCGTGGGCCTGCGCAAAATCATCGATCGCGCCATGGTCATGAAGGTCTACAAGGTGTTGCGTCAGAAAAAAGTCGAAACGGATCAGCAGACCTGGAACCGCCGCTATCGCGAATACACCGAAAAAATCAAAACCGGATCAATACTCGAGATCGCAAAAGTGTTGCGCGACCTTTTCGTCCTGAAGGGCGACAAGGAACTTTCGTTCGGGGAGCGGAAAATGCTCGATACGGCGCGTAATCTCTTGGTCAAAGAATTGTCAATCGCACGCTCCCACTCCGAAGAAAAGATTATGGAGGAGTTGCGGCACATCTTTACACACTAACCTTCTTGGTCGCTAGATTTGTCAAAAGAGCCGAGAACCCGATCTCGGCTTTTTTATTTTGAGGCATTATGCGCGTCAGTGCCATTATTCTGGCTGCGGGAGAAGGACGCCGTCTTGGCGGCAGCGTCCCAAAAGCCTTCGCGTCGATCGCCGGTCGTCCGCTGGTGCTTCGAACCCTCGAGCGGATTTTGTCAGTGCCAATGATCGAGCGCGCCACGTTGGTGGTTGGCGCCGCTCAGCTCGAACGCTGCGAAGCGCTTCTCAAAGCCGACCCGGCCCTGCGGGATCGGCCGTGGCATTTACAGATGGGCGCGGCGACGCGCCAGCAGTCGGCACAACGCGGTTTGGAACAGGCCGGCAGCGAGAACGACCTGATTTTGATCCATGACGCGGCGCGACCGTTTGTCTCCGTGGAACTGATCGTTCGCTGTATCGAAGCAGCGATGCGCCATGACGCGGCGGTGCCCGGATTGCCGGCGCATGATACGATCAAGGTGGTGACTCAAGATCATTGGGTCGAGAGGACGCTTGAACGTGATTCGCTGTGGGAAATCCAGACGCCGCAGGTCTTCCGGCGCGAGCTGATCGTCACCGCGCACGCAAATGCGGCGAGAGCCGGACTTGATGTCAGCGACGATGCGCTCGCGGTGGAGCGGTATGGCAAGCCGGTGTTTGTCGTCCAGGGCGAGCGACTGAACTTTAAAATCACCGTGCCGGAAGATGTCTGGCTCGCGGAACTTTTGCTGCGAGAGGGACGCGTTTCTTAGGCGGATTTGTTCCGCAGCACTTCATTGAGGCTACCGCTGCGAAAACCTTGCAGGTCGACGCTCACGTAATTGAAACCTACTTCCTTGAATTTGCTGACGACCGCAGCGCGGATCGAAGAATCAAGCATGCGCTCGATTTCATTGGGCGCGAGCTCGATGCGCGCGAGATCGCCGTGATAACGGACGCGAAACTCCCGAAAGTGCAGTTGCTTCAGGAAGAGCTCGCAGGCGCCCACTTTGCGCAGCTTCTCGAGATCGATCTCAGTTCCGTACGGAAATCGGGAAGACAGGCAGGGACTGGACGGCTTGTCCCAGGTGGGCAGGGCAAGCGTCTGACTGTAGCGCCGGATATCTTCCTTCGTCATCTCCGCTTCAACCAGAGGATGGCGTACGCCCCATTCATTCGCAGCTTGTAAGCCAGGCCGATGATCGTGCAAATCGTCGAGATTTGTGCCGTCGACAATCGTGCTGATGCCGAGATAGTCCGCTTGTTCGCGGCAAATGCGATAGAGTTCGTCCTTGCAGAAAAAGCAGCGGTTAACCGGATTTTTGGCGAATAACGGATTCGCCAATTCGTGAGAATCGAGCACGATATGACGGCATCCCAAATCCGCAGCAAAACCCTTGGCAGCTTCGAGCTCGCCGGGAGGCGCGGTGGGCGAAGCTGCGGTCAGAGCAACCACTCCATCGCCGAGAGCTAAGTAGGCAGTTTTCAGCAAAAAGGTCGAGTCAACGCCAGCGGAAAACGCCACGAGCACTCTTTGCTGCTCGCGCAGAATTTGGGTTAGTCGTTCAAATTTCGGGTCCATTTTTTGTCGCTGAAAAGATCGGTGCTCAAATAATGTTCGCCTTTGTCTGCGAAGATCGTGACTACGACGTGACCGGCTCCAAGGGTCTTGGCCACTTTGAGTGCCGCGCAGCATGCTGCGCCCGAAGAGATCCCGACCAGCAGACCTTCCTCAGCCGCTAAGCGGCGCGTGTAGGTTGTGGCGTCTTCATCGCTTACCGTGATCACCTCGTCGAGAATTTGCCGGTTCAATACCGCCGGAATAAAGCCTGCGCCGATGCCCTGAATTTTGTGGAAGCCCGGCTCTCCGCCCGATATCACGGGTGAAGCTGCGGGCTCGACGGCGCATATTCTAACGCCCTTCATTTTTTGCTTGAGGACCTCGCCGACACCCGTGATCGTGCCGCCCGTGCCGACCCCGGCAACAAATGCATCGATGCGCTTGAATTGCTTTAGCATTTCGACCGCCGTGGTTCGGCGGTGCACGTCTGGATTTGCCGGGTTGTTGAACTGCTGCGGCATAAAATAATCATTGTTTTGCTCCAGCAATTCTTCGGCTTTATGGATCGCGCCGCCCATGCCCTTGGTGTCCGGAGTCAAAATCAGCCGCGCACCGTAAGCGCACAGCAGGCTCCGCCGCTCCTCGCTCATCGTATCGGGCATGGTCAAGATGAGCCGATAACCCTTCACCGCGGCGATGAGCGCGAGGCCAATACCTGTATTGCCGCTGGTGGGCTCAACGATCGTCGCTCCCGGTTTGAGCTTGCCCTGGCGTTCCGCCGTCTCGATCATGTTGAGACAAATACGGTCCTTGACCGATCCACCGGGATTGAACGACTCCAATTTGGCCCAAACTTCGGCATCGTTTTTCCCCGGGAGCGCCCTAAGCTTAACGACGGGAGTGGAGCCGATCAGATCCAGGACGGATCTGGCGCCGTTCAAATTTGCCACTGATGCAGTCACTCGTCTTTCGGAAGAGGCGAGAAATCGATTTAAACCTCTACGAATGCTATATTTTCACCCCGTCAAAGTCAATGAAATCGCTCTTTAACAACCCTCAGGTGCCAACCGCGCGAAAAATCTGCGTGCTCTTTCCCGGTGCGCTCGGCGACTTCATCTGCTTTGTCCCGACGCTTCAGCTGCTGGCCGAAGACGCGCACGTCGATGTTTATGCGCGCAGCGAGTTCGCCGATCTCGTGCCGGAGGGAATCACGGTTCAGCCGCTCGAACGATCGGCAATCCGAAAGCTCTTCACAGCGGAACTTGGCACTGACGACGAAGCGCAGAGTTTGTTCGGCGCTTACTCAGCGGTTTATTCTTGGCTGGGGAGCCAGCAAGCTGATTTCGTCCGGCGCATTACCGCAGCGTCATCCGGCAGAGCACAAATTTTTCCGTTTCGTCCCGCGGGGGCTCGCCTCCATCAGATCGATCATTATTTGAGCTGTCTTTGCATCGGTGGAATTCTCAAACGGCAACCCGTGATTCAGCTCCGTGCTGAGGCCCTCGAGTGGCGCGTGGATTTCTGGACAAAGCACAAGCTCGACCGGCATCCCGTGCTTGTGATCGGAGCAGGAAGCGGGGCGCGCGAAAAGAACTGGCCGGAGGAATTTTTTGTTCGCGTCGTGAACTGGTGGCGGACAGCCACAGGAGGACATGTTGTTTTGCCCGTGGGCCCGGTCGAGGAAGAACGCGGCGGAATCGATCGGCTGTCGTGTCACTGCGTCACCGTCTCGGGATTGCGTTTAGCGCAGCTGGCGGCGCTCATTGCTGGTAGCGATCTATACCTTGGCAATGATAGCGGCGTGTCTCATCTTGCCGCCGCCGTTAGTGTTAGAACGGTGGCTTTGTTCGGTCCCTCAAATTTTGAACAGTGGTCGCCGCGCGGCTCGACAGTGACGATTGTACGACATCCTGTCTATTGTTCACCCTGCGAAACTCGCGCGATGAAAAATTGTCCGCACCGCTCTTGCCTGACAGCGCTGGTGCCCGATGAAGTGATTCAAACATTGGCTCAGCTTCCAGAGGTGCTTACCTTGACACGACGGCAGGCAGGGATTACATTTTCAGACAAGAAAGATTGGCGAAACAAGAGCAAAAGCAGCGGGTTACGTTGAACCGAGCACGGCTCATAATTCGTCATCGGCAGAGAATTACGAAGCACTGCAATTAGGATATAACGTGCCTGGTAATCGGACGACCTGAGAGTCGCACGATGGCCAGGTTTTTTTTTCGTGCCATTTCGGAGTTGAACAATGGCTGATGAAGAATCCAAACAGGCGGGCAAGGGGTTTACGGTGCAGGATCGGCGGCGTTTCTCACCGGATACGGGTGAGGCGCGGGAAGAGGCTCCGGAGCGATCCGAGACTCAGCCGAAACCCAGCGAAGAGCGGCACGAGGCAAGCGGCCAGACTAGCAGTGAGACCTTGCCGGAGATCAACTTTTCGACCTTTGTGATTGGTCTGAGCACGCAAGCGCTCATGCATCTCGGTGAGATTGCCAACCCGGTGAGCGGCAACGTTGAAATCGATGTGCCCACGGCCAAGCAAATGATCGATATACTCGGATTGCTGAAAGATAAGACGCGAGGAAATCTCAACGCTAGCGAAGATCGGCTGATGGAAGACATCTTGTTCGATTTGCGCATGAAATACGTCGAGGCGGTCAAAAAAGATAGGAGTCATCGATGAAACTGAAAGAGGTCTGGGGCGGCGGCGTGGGCTTGAACGGGGCCGTATTGATCGCCTTGGTTTCGCTTGCCATAGGACTTGGGATCAGTGGCAGCCTGGATTGGTTGGCGCCCAGCCGGGCGGTCAACCTTTTGGGAGATGCGGGTAATAGCGAAGTCCGAACAAGCGCCGGACTCCCTGATTTTGTCAGCTTGGCAAAAAAAATGCGGCCCGTGGTGGTCAACATTTCGACCACCCAGGTCAGCGAGGGGCGCGGCGCATCGCCGGAGTTCGGCAGCCCGTTCGGCGAAGAGGATCCTTTCAATGATTTCTGGCGCCGTTTTTTTGGCGGGCCGGTGCCGCGCGGTCCGCAGCGGCAGCGAAGTTTAGGTTCCGGATTTATCATCGATGGTGACGGCTCAATTCTGACCAACAACCATGTCGTCGAGAATGCCAGCAAGATCGTCGTCAAGCTCTCCGATGATCAGGAATACGAAGCCAAAGTCGTTGGGCGCGATCAGAAAACCGATATCGCTATAATAAGAATCGAAGGCAAGCCGAACCTTTCCGCCGCCAGCCTGGGCGACTCGGATAAGCTCGAAGTCGGCGAATGGGTCGTTGCGATCGGTAATCCGTTCGGACTCGACAGCACCGTGACATCGGGCATCGTCAGCGCCAAGGGCCGACACATCGGTCAGGGGCCGTATGACAATTTCATTCAGACCGATGCCTCGATCAATCCCGGCAATTCGGGCGGGCCGCTGATCAATTTGCGCGGCGAAGTGATCGGCATCAATACCGCTATTTTCAGTCGCACCGGAGGCAACATCGGTATTGGCTTCGCAATTCCCATTAATCTTGTCAAAGAATTGTTGCCGCAGCTTCGCGGCAAAGGGAAAGTCACGCGTGGCTATCTCGGCGTGCTGATACAAAAAGTGACGCCGGAAATCGCCGAGAGTCTGGGAATGGAGAAAGCTTCCGGCGCGCTGGTCGCCAATGTTTCTAAGGATGGACCGGCAGACAAGGCGGGTGTGAAGGTCGGCGACGTGATTGTCGAGTTCGACGGCAAGGAAGTCAAAGATTCAGGCGAACTGCCGATCCTGGTGGCCCGCACCGCCGTGGACAAAAAAGCGCGGCTGAAAGTACTGCGCGATAAAAAAGAAGTCACGCTCACGGTTGCCGTCGGTGAACTCAAGGATGAGGAAGTGGTCGCGACGGCTCCGGAAAAGGGCGAATTGGGATTGACCGTTCAACGCCTCACGCCGCAAATGGCCGAAAGCTTGGGATTGGAAAAGTCGGAAGGTGTTGTGGTTACGGCTGTGGAACCTGCTAGCGCGGCCGATGAAGCGGGTATCCGCCGTGGCGACATTATCTTGGAAGTGGACCGCAAGACGGTGCGCAATCTCGACGAATACAAAAAGGCCATCGCCGGCGCGGGTAAAGGACGCGGTGTGCTCTTCCTGGTCAGGCGCGGCGATAATACACTCTTCCTCGCGCTCAAGCCTCAGCGCTGATCTTTCACAATTCACTCGATGCGAACGAGAGCGGATTTAGATCCGCTCTCGTTGCTTTTGTGTCGGTTCTGCGCGAAAATTACCTATTCCGAGGCGCAAGTTTGACACAATCCAAGCTCCGATTTTTTAGTATTTCCCTTCTCGTCCTCTTGGTGATCACCTCCACTGGCCTTGTTTTCGGCGCGTGGTACTTGAAACAGTTGGAAAGTACGGTGACGGAAAAGTTCGAGGGCAGAAAGTGGGTCTTTCCATCGAAGATCTATTCCGACAGTTATCTTTTATATGTGGGCGCCCCGCTGCGCTCTGAAAATTTAATCGAGAAGCTGCGCCGGCTCGGTTATTACGAAACTAGCGGCGAGTTGCGCACGAAGGGTGAATATCGCGTGTTGCGCTCGTCGGGCACGATCGAAATTTTTCTGCACGATTTTGCTTATCCGACCGAGCAATTCAAAGGCGTGCCGGTGCGGCTCTCGCTCCAGGGCAACTCGGTAGCGCGCATCGAAAATGTTACCACCGGACAGGAAATGTTTTCGCTCGAGCTTGAACCCGAGCTTGTCACCGGGCTCTACGAACGGATCTGGCAGGAACGCAGGCTGGTCAAATTGGCGGACGTGCCGCCGCTCCTGGTGAAAGCGATTCTGGCGGTGGAAGACGAACGTTTTTATCGACACCACGGCGTAGATCCTATCGGAATCCTGCGCGCCATGTGGGTAAACCTGCGCACCCTGAGCTATCAACAGGGCGGGAGCACTTTGACCCAGCAGTTGGTGAAGAATTTTTTTCTCTCCGATGAGCGCACCATGAGCCGAAAAATTCCCGAGGCGTTCATGGCGCTCATTGCCGAGCGCAAGTATTCGAAGGACACGATCCTGCAAAATTACCTGAACGAAATCTACCTTGGGCAAAAAGGCTCGCAAGGAATTTTCGGGGTCTGGGAAGCGGCACAATTTTATTTTGCCAAGCCTCTGTCGGACTTGACCACCGGTGAATGCGCGCTGCTCGCAGGCTTGATTCGCGCGCCCAATCGGCTGTCTCCGTACCGCAGTTATGAGGCGGCTACCCGGCGCCGTAACGTGGTGTTGGCGAAGCTCCTCGACGATCAGATTATCACGCGCAACCAGTACGATGCGGCGCTGCGGGAAAAGCTGCCGCAACGTGCGCTCGTCAAAGTCACCAATGATGCGCCTTTCTATGTCGATTATCTGCGCCGCGAGCTGGAAGAAAACTATTCCAATGCGGTTCTAACGAAAGAAGGGCTGAGAATTTTCAGCAGTCTTGATCTGCAGCTGCAAAAAATCGCCGAGCGATCTCTGACGGAAGGCTTGAACAAACTCGAAGCCGCGCACCCGGCATTGCGTCGGAAAGGTGAGGAGAGCCTGGAGGGAGCGATTGTCGTGCTGCGGCCGCAAACCGGCGAGATCAAGGCGATGGTCGGCGGACGAAACTATTCCAAGTCGCAATTCAATCGCGTTTTCCAGGCAAAGCGCCAGCCGGGCTCGGTCTTCAAGCCGTTCGTTTATCTCGCCGCGCTCATGTACGGCGGCCAAAGCGGGATTAAATACACGCCGGATACGATTATCAACGACAGTCAATTCACCTGGAGCTATGACGGACGCGACTGGCAGCCGAGCAATTATCGCAACGAGTATTTCGGGGCGGTGACTTTCCGCCGCGCTTTGGAAAATTCGCTCAATTCGGCGACCAGTCGGGTGGCGCAGGATGTGGGGATTCGGCGCGTGCGGGACATTGCCCATCGTCTCGGCATCCAAAGCTCTTTGCCGGCAGTGCCGTCGCTTGCTCTCGGCGCCGCGGAGGTGACGCCGCTCGAAGTGGCGGTCGCCTATTCGACGCTGGCCAACGGCGGCGTACGGCCGCGCACGTTGGCGGTTCGGAACGTGATTGATCAAAACACCAAAGTATTGGAAAAGCGCGATGTCCGAAGCGAGCAGGTGATCTCGCCACAGCTCGCATTCATGATGAACGACCTTCTCAAAGGAGTGCTGGACCGCGGGACCGGAGCGATGGCTCGACGCTGGGGGTTTACGCGTCCGGCAGCTGGAAAAACCGGCACGACCAACGATTACAAAGATGCGTGGTTTGTCGGTTATACGCCGGATTTGCTGGCAGTCGTTTGGGTAGGTTTTGACGGTCCAAGTAAATTGAATCTTTCGGGGGCAGAAGCGGCGCTACCGATTTGGACTGACTTTATGAAGAGTGCCACGGCCACCATGCCGGTAACCGACTTTGTTGCGCCCGCGCCCATGCCGGGCAGCGAGGAAGCACCGAACAGCTGCCCGCCGGGAGAGGAAGGCACGATCGTGCCCTGCCCACCCGCGGCCGTCCCTGCGCGCGCTTCTTCGGAACCGCTATGATTTCTTCCGGCCATGGCTGGCTTTGATCGTCACACTTTTTTTTTCGCTGTCAGTATCGCTTCGCTAATAACATGCGCGGCATGCGAGCCGCCGCGGCCGTATCGAATTCCCCTTCCACCAGTTAGCAATCCTGTCATCCGGACACCGCCGCCCGCGCCATCACCTGTTCCTCCTCCTCCTGTCGAAACCGCGCGAAAGCCGCTCCCTCAAGAACCAAGGATCGGCGAGCAGGACCTCAAGGATAAGCCGCAGCCCGAACGCGGCCTGAGCAAAGAGACAAAAGAATCTGCGCCATTACCGAGTACCGGCGAAATCCCGGCTGCGTCAGAAGCGCCACCCAAGCCTCTCCCAGATGACAGCTCATTGCTCGCGAAGATTACGCCCGGAGTCACGCCACAACGCGCCGCTTCTTTGCGTCTCACCGAAGAAGGCAAAAAACTTCTCGAAAGCGGCGATCCGGCGAAAGCGCTCGCGCGGCTGGAAAAAACCATCGTCATCGATTCGACCAATCCATACGGATATTTTTATTTGGCCAAGGCGCAGTACCGGCTCGGACGTTATCGCGAGTCGCTCAATTTTCTGGAAATTGCCGAGTCTCGGTTGCGTAACGAGCCGTTCTGGCTTGCAGAGGTTCAGGCCCTCCGGGGCGAGAATTACCGAGCCCTCGGTCAATTTCAAAGTGCCGAAGCAAGCTATCAACAAGCCGTGCGTCTGAACTCCGGAAATCGGACGGCGGCCGATGGTCTCCTCCGGCTACAAAGCGATAGTTCACCCTCATCGGCGAAGTAAGTTTGTCCCATGCTGACCCTCGGAGTGGAAACCTCGTGCGATGATACAGCGGCAGCGGTGTTACAGGATGGCACGAAGATTCTCTCCAACGTTGTCTCTTCACAGGACCAAGTGCATGGAGCGTACGGGGGTGTTGTGCCGGAGCTCGCATCACGCCAGCACATCAAGAATATCCTGCCGATTATCGATGCCGCGCTTGAAAACGCCGGGGTGAAATTAGCGGATTTAGACGGCATCGGCGTGACCTATGGTCCGGGTCTAGTCGGTTCTTTGCTCGTGGGACTCTCGCTGATCAAAGGGATTTCTTTTCGTTCGGGAATACCTTACGTCGGTGTCAATCATCTGGAAGCGCATTTGCTCGCGATCCAACTGGAGCACGAGGTCGAGTTTCCTTACATTGCCCTGCTGGCTTCGGGAGGTCACACGCTTCTCTACCGAGTCAACGACATCGGTAACTATCTCCATCTGGGCGGGACACGCGATGATGCCGCCGGCGAGGCGTACGACAAGGTCGCCAAAATGATGGGGCTTGGATATCCCGGCGGACGAATCATCGACAATCTCGCAAAAGAGGGCAACCAAGAAGCGATTCGGTTTCCGCGCGCGAGGCTCAAAAAAAACTCCTACGATTTCAGCTTTAGCGGCATCAAGACCGCCGTATGGCATTATCTCAATAGCGGCGATCGGGACCAACGCCAAGCGCAAAAACAGGACGTCGCGGCAAGCTTTCAGGAAGCGGTTGTCGATATGCTCGTCGATCCAACCATCAAAGCTGCCGTGGCGCACCGAATTGGCCGGATCGTCCTTTCCGGTGGCGTGGCGGCGAACAGTCGGTTGCGCGCCAAAATGACCGAACGGGCGAACGAGCGTCAACTTCAAGTCTCCTACCCCGCACCCAAGTTCTGCACCGACAATGGAGCGATGATTGCTCTGACCGGCTATCATTGGCTCAAGCGTGGCCGTCGCGATGATTACGCGTTGAATGCGGACGCGGACCTAACTCTTTAAATTTTCTCTCGGCAATCTTACCAACCGTTGAAATCGAGTCTTCCAGGACGCGAGCCGTGTTCCGTATGCTTCACTCTTGGTCGCGGAGGGGCCTTGAATGAGCCCGTTTTTTTTGGCGGCAATTTTCCCGGACCCGAATCTCTCCACGGCCGAGGCGAAAGGCAAGTGGGCAGTTGAGCGCTATTCGGCGCTCGCCTGCGTGTCGATCCGCATGTTGAGCCTTGCGTACTTTCCCTGCAGCGATCTCACGAAGTGCAGTGACGTCAGCCATCCGGCCGATACCTTTTAACCACCGCGTTGCGAGTTTTCCCGCGACGTGTTTCTATCTATAGCTGCCTTACAAATACAATGACGACTCTTTACGAGGAAGTTCGCGCGGCCCTGCGCGGCTCGGATTTCAGACCGAGAAAAAGCCGCGGACAGAATTTTTTGATCCACGAGCGCGTGATTGACGGGATTATCGATTTACTCGACCTCCAGTCCAGTGATTATGTTGTCGAGATCGGTCCTGGGCTCGGGTTCTTGACCCGGCGGCTACTCGAGCGCGCGGGGCAGGTGTGGGCGATTGAAGTGGATGCTTTTCTGGCGGAGCAATTGCGTCGCGGCGCCCTCGGTGCCGATCCCAAGTTGCACCTGATTCAAGGTGATTTTCTGGAGCTTGCGCCGGCTCAATTTCTGCCGCGAGATCCACTCAAGCTCGCCGGCAATCTTCCATACAGCATCGCGACGGCCGTATTGTTTCGTATTTTCGAAATCCGCGAGCAGTTTTCTTTACTGGTTTTGATGCTGCAAAAGGAAGTTGCCGACCGAATGCTTGCGAAACCTGGCAGCAAGGAATATGGCGCGTTGTCGGTTTGGTGTCAGATTCACGGCCGCGTCACGGGCAAGCTGCCGGTATCACCCGAAGCATTTTTCCCACGTCCGAAGGTGCGTTCGACGGTGCTCAAAATTGAGTTATTTTCTGAGCCGCGGATCGCACCGGCAGATTTTCCGGCCTTACAAAACTTGCTGCGCGCGGCATTCGGCCAAAGGCGCAAGACTCTCGGCAATGCGCTCGCAGCCTATTTCGGGCAGTCACGAGCGCGAATTGAAAGCTGGCTTCGTTCCGAATTTATCGATCCCGCCCGCCGCGGTGAAACTCTAACCGTGGATGAATTCATCACCCTGGCCGGTGCTTCACGGCGTTGCGCTCTTTTCTTTGCGGAGGCCGGCTGCTGACTACGTACCGCTAATTCAACATGCCGGAGTTGCCTGAAGTCGAGACCGTCTGCCGGAGCTTACGGCCGCACCTACTGGGGCGAACCATTGCCCATGTGGAGGTGATTGAACCGCGCTTGCGCGTGCCAGTAAACCGGCGCGCACTGCACCGTCTGACCGGGCGGCGCGTCGAGAAAATTGCCCGGACGGCCAAATATATCTTGCTCCACTTATCCGGCGGTGTCGTCTGGATGTTTCATCTAGGCATGTCCGGGAAATTGATCTGTGTCAAACCCGACACCGCGCGACGGAAGCACGACCATATCATCGTCCGCCTCGATAACGGCGCCGAGCTTCGTTATCACGATCCGCGCCGGTTCGGCTTGAGCGTTGTCTGTCGTCGTGAGCACCTGCTCGAGCTGCCTCAGTTGCGCCATGTCGGAATCGATCCCTTTGATCCTCGTCTCACGGCAGATTATCTGTTCAGCTTCACGCGCGGATCCACGCGGCGCATTCGCGATCTCCTGCTCGACCAGCAGATCATTGCCGGTCTCGGAAATATTTATGCCAACGAGGTTCTTGCGATTGCCGGAGTCAAGCCAACCGCGCGAGCCTATCGGCTCACTCGGACCCAGATCAAGAAGATTGCGGAAGCTATTCCCCGCCTGCTCGCTGATGCCATTCGCTGGTGCGGTACATCATTTTCCGATTATCGCGATGCCGACGACCGTTCAGGGGAGTTTCAAAAGCATTTGCGAGTCTACGATCGCCATGGGGAGCAGTGTCGAACCTGCGCGAGCGTGATCAAGCGCGTGGCGATCGGCAACCGCAGCGGTTATTACTGCCCAGGTTGTCAGAAATAGGCTAGGCACCAAACCGTTTAAAACGCTCAAGTCGCGCAAACCTTTTCGGACGTTTCAGTCGCTCGCGCCGTTTCAAAGAGGGACAGATGATCTCGTTTTTATGACTGCCAATCAGAGACTGCTCTCGCCGCTGCGGCACCGTGATTTTCGGATTTTCTGGATTGGACTGATCCTGTCGAGTGTTGGCAGTCAGTTCACCCAGGTCGCGATGGCATGGCAGATCTATGAGCTCACCAATTCGCCCTTGCAGATCGGCTTGATCGGCTTAGTGCGGGCGGTGCCGCAAATGATCATCCTACTATTTGGCGGTTTACTGGCAGACGCGATGAACCGGCGCAAATTGATGATGGTGACCCAGGGCAGCTTATTTTTTGTTTCGGGAGCATTGGCGCTTTTGAGTTCGACCGGGCAGGTAACGCCTGGAAAGCTGTATGCTGTCACCGCGCTCCTCGCATTATTTGGCTCTTTGGAATCACCTTCGCGGCAGGCGATCGTGACCAACCTTGTGCCCGCAGAAGATCTGTCGCGCGCTTTGGCGATTTTTAGCAGCCAGCGGCAGATCGCGACGATCGCCGGGCCATCGATCGCCGGAATCGTCCTAGCGCTCGCCGGCCCGGCGGTGTGCTACGCCGTCGATGCGGTATCCTGGTTGATCATGCTCGGTGCGCTGGCTCTGATCCGCGCTCAAATATCGGAGCGCGGTGGCTGGCGTACTATTAGCGTCAACTCACTGCGGGTGGGATTTCAATTTGTCTGGAACCATGCCGTGATCTTTCCCTTTCTGATGATGGATTTCGGCGCCAATATCTTCGGCACCGTGCGCTCGCTATTTCCGATCTATGCGCGCGATATTCTGAGCGTTGGACCGGAAGGGTTGGGGGTGCTCTACGCCGCGAGCGCAGTCGGCGCTTTGCTCGGCGCGATCGGCTTTAGCTTCTGGGGCGGAGTGCGTTGTGCGGGGCGGTGGATTCTCTTCGGCGTAACGGTCTACGGTGTATGCCTGTTGCTTTTTGCAAGATCGCATTTATTTTGGCTGTCGATTTTTCTCCTGATCGGTTCCGGTATCGGCGACACGATCAGCGCCATTCTGCGTGCGACCATCAACCAGCTCAGCACTCCCGACGCTTTACGCGGACGAATGGCGTCGATCAACAGCATCTTTACCAACAGCGGGCCGCAGCTTGGGCAGTTTCAAATTGGCGCGCTCGCCACCATTGCCGGGGCGGAAGTTGCCGCGATGAGCGGAGCGCTGATGATTCTTATGATTGTCGCCGTTCTGCTCATGCGTTTTCCGAATTTGCGGGAATACCAACTCAGCCGCGACTCGTAGAAGGCGGGTAGATTGAAGGAGCGGTGGGTCGGCTTTATTTCGAAACTAGATCCGAAGACCCGCGTTTGGAAAAACAGTGAAAGCGACTAGGTCTTGGCGGGTACGCCGGCGCCATTTCCTTGCTGCTTGATAACATTCATCGCCAGGGAAATCATCGACCCGACATCGCTCAAGGTCGCCGGTAGAACCAGGGTATTCCCGGCTTGAGCGAGCTTACCGAACTCCACCAGGTAGTTTTCCGCGACGCGGAGTTGCACCGCCTCGAATCCGCCGGGTTGCTGAATCGCTTCAGCGACTTTTCTGATGCCATTCGCCGTGGCATCGGCAATCGCGAGGATCGCCGCTGCCTGCCCTTCAGCTTCGTTG
>DATIEH010000031.1:0-2205 GCA_035455905.1 Binatia bacterium
CCGAGTATCCGGTGATTACGCAACAATCGGATCTGTGACCGGTATGTGACTGGGAATCTTCGGCACACGGGTTCTCGGTTTGCCGTCGACGCCGGAGTTGCCCGCGCCTAGCAGCAGCATTCTTCCCGTGCCGGTGTTGCATAGCTGATAAGCTTCACCGGATTTCAGCAACACCGTGTCGAATTGTTTCAGGACAAATTCTTTATGAGGCGTGCGGATGGTGCACTGACCTTCGAGCAACATGAAAATATGGTCGTCGTTGTCGTGGTAGTGCATGTCGTCTTGAAGCCGACCTTCGCAATTGATCACCCAGAAATAGGCCAGATCGGTTCGCCAGAGACTCAAGTGATTGACACCCGGGTTGGCGTCCGCTTCCTTGACGGGATTTTTCATCTCAACCATGAATACCTCCTGTTAGTCGCGTTCTAATTGTTCAAGCCGGTCAAATTTTTCAAGCTGTTCAAGCCGTCGTGCTTCAGCGTGGTTCAAAATTCAATGTTTAATGTTGGGGATTAGCCGTGTTGGCGCGGTGGACGCTCTTTCGGCTTGACTAGCCGGCCGTGAGTGCCGTCGCAATAAGGGTGATCTTTGGATTTCCAACAGCGGCAGATGGCGATGGTTTCCGGTTGTTTGAGCTCCAAAATGAATGGCTGAACGTTTGTCACTGCGTGAGAGCCGTCGCAGAACGGCAAGTTTTGGCTTCGGGTGCAGCGGCAGTAGGCTACGCTCTTCGAAACCTGTCGGACAATGGTGGGTTCGATCAGGTCATCGTAGGATAGGGGCATGAGCAATTCCTTTCGCAATTCAATTTATTACAATTGATTTCCCGTTGGCAACTGCGCCGGCGCTCGCTATGTGCGCTGTAGCAATTTAAGCGCATTGCGGCCAAAAATATCTTCCTTTTCCGAATCCGGGATTGGCAAATCTTCGATAATTTTCTTGGCGCGCGGCAGCAATGGCAAGAGCGGGGGAGCGTCGCTGCCGAACAGTAGTTGGTTGCTACCCACTGTTTGGTAGGCGCACATGATCGCCGGCGGGTGATAGGCAACGGTGTCCATGTACAATCTTTTCAAATATTCGCTTGGCCGCTTGGTGATCAGCATAGGCTCGTACGATCCGAGGCCCGATGCGAGGTCGCCGAGATCATAGGCATAATCCATGCGGCCGATGACGTCGCAAATGCCGCCGCCGAGATGGCAGCCGACGAATTTCATATCCGGATGGCGCTCGAAGATGCCGCGCACGATCATGCGCGCGATACTCAAACACTCATCGAACGGCCGGCCGACGCTGGAGGCCAGGCGGTAATCGCGCATGCGCTCTTCCCCGAAGCCCACCGAAGGCGCATGCATCATCACGGGAATTTTCAAGCTGGTTACGATCTCGAAAAACGGCTTGGCTTCATCGTCATCTGGGTAAGCGCGCTGATGGCTCGAATTGATCAGCACTCCATGAAGGCCCAAATCGACAATTGCGCGTTCGAGCTCTTTGACAAAAGGCGCGCCGCCGCAGGGCAGCGTGCTGGTAAAAACGATGATTCGATCTTGGTATTTTTGCTGAATTTCGGCCGCGTACTCGTTCCAGCGGCGGAGAAACGCCAGTGATTCGTCATTGGTTTTTTCTTTGAGATAATGAATGGTGTTGCTGACGACGCAACGGTCGATGCCGGCCTTTTCGTGGGCTTCAAGGAGATTTTCAATCGTGAGCGGCGTCGTACCGCCCCAACGCCGCTCACGGGCGAGTTCGGGTGGGTAAACATGGGCATGCCAGTCGATGATCATTGCAGTGGCTCCAGAATAAAATTTTTATCTTCGCAACTGTGTTATAGAGATCGCCCCAAATCTTTCCAGGTCGGATTAACGGATTCGATCAATGCAAGTTTTTTGGCTCGAACCCAGCCTTTAATCGTCTTCTCTCTGGAAATCGCCGAGAGAACGTCGGTAGTTTCTTCATAGTAAACTAACCTTGTAATGTTGTATTTCGACGTGAACCCCGCAATTGATTTCATCTTATGCTCATGAACGCGCCGCGCCAAATTGTTGGTTACGCCGGTGTAGAGAGTTTTCGACCGATTCGTCATTATATAGACGTAATAAAGCTTCGACTTCATAAGACCGACTAGCTGTCATCCTGAGCGTTTAGCGAAGGATCTATACGCTTTAGATTCTTCGTCGCTCACGCTCCTCAGAATGACAGTCGAGCGCT
>DATIEH010000032.1:0-4678 GCA_035455905.1 Binatia bacterium
CTGCTGCCTCTGGCCTTCATCATGACGATTACGGGCGTGCCGTTTTTTATCCGATCCTACGAGATCAATGAACAGTCCGGCAATGCTGGAGGCCTGCCGCAGTGGCCGTCAAAGAGTCTGATCATGATCGCCTTCGCGCTACTGTTATTGCAGGGTGTTTCGGAGCTGATCAAACGACTTGCGATTATGCGTGACCTCATTCCGGATCCACATGCGACTCAGGTTCACGCCCTCGAAGCGGAAGTCGAGCACATAGTCGAAGCAATAGAAAAGCATTGAGCGGGATCCGGGGTATCGCATGGAAGCGTTCATCATCCATAACATGGCGCCGATCATGTTCGTGGCGCTGGTGCTCTTCCTCCTGCTCGGTTATCCGGCGGCATTTTCACTTGGCGCCGTGGGGTTGATATTCGGCCTGATTGGAATCGAACTGGGACAGTTCGCGCCTGACTTCCTGCAAGCGCTTCCCGAGCGCATTTACGGTGTGATGAGCAACGATACTCTGCTTGCCATCCCATTCTTCACATTCATGGGTCTGGTGCTTGAGCGATCTGGCATGGCCGAAGACTTGCTCGACACAATTGGGCATCTCTTTGGTACGATCCGCGGCGGCCTCGCTTATGCGGTCATTTTTGTCGGAGCATTGTTGGCCGCCACGACCGGCGTCGTTGCGGCGTCAGTTATCTCGATGGGACTGATTTCGCTCCCGATCATGCTGCGATACGGCTATGACCGACGCGTGGCGAGCGGTGTCATCGCGGCATCTGGAACGCTCGCGCAGATCATACCGCCGTCGTTGGTGCTCATTGTGATGGCCGACCAACTCGGCCGCTCAGTCGGCGATATGTACGAAGGGGCCTTTATTCCAGGCCTGGTACTCGCCGGTCTCTACGCTTTTTACGTCTTCATCGTCACGTTGATTTCTCCAAAAGCAACTCCGGGCCTGCCAGCAGAGGCCGTCGGCTTCCGCGAACCAACCGGGAGTCGTGGCCTCAGCTCACTTGGGCTCCTCGCAATCGCCAGCGCGGTCTTTGGCTGGTTTATGATGCGCAATTCCGACACACATGGCGCCGACTTCGTCGTATTGAGCATGTTTTTTGGAATCATTTTTGCGTTCGCTGTCGCGGTCATCAATTGGCTTACCGACCGATTTCTGGGCGTACGCTTCCTCTCACGCATTGCACAGCAAACGACTTTCGTAATGGTGCCGCCGTTATTCCTGATCTTTCTGGTTCTTGGCACCATCTTTATCGGCGTTGCGACGCCAACCGAAGGCGGCGCGATGGGCGCGAGCGGTGCCTTGATTTTGGGAGCCCTGAAGCGCCGCCTGAGCTGGGATCTGGTCCGGCAAGCGACAGAATCGACGGCCAAGCTTTCGGCCTTCGTAGTGTTCATCCTGATTGGTGCACGCGTATTTTCGCTAACCTTTTACGGCGTGAGCGGCCATATCTGGGTCGAAAATCTGCTTGTCTCGCTGCCCGGTGGTCAGGTTGGGTTCCTGATTTTTGTCAACGCGTTTGTGTTTGTGCTCGCATTCTTTCTCGATTTCTTCGAACTCGCCTTCATTGTTATTCCGCTGCTCGGGCCAGCGGCCGAGCACCTGGGCATTGATTTGATATGGTTTGGCGTCATTCTCGGCGTGAATATGCAAACCTCTTTCATGCATCCGCCGTTCGGATTTGCGCTGTTCTATCTGCGTTCGGTCGCTCCGCGCGAAATGTTCACCGATCGGGTCACCGGCAAGCGTACCGAGGGCGTCACCACGGGACAAATTTACTGGGGAGCCGTTCCCTTCGTCGTAATCCAGGTCATTATGGTGCTCTTGGTAATTCTGTTTCCGGCAATGGTGATGCACTATAAAGGTGCCGCATCGAAAATTGATCCGAACAAGGTCAAGATCGAAATTCCGCAGATCGACCTGCCGCCGCTTGATTTTGGCCCGTCAAAATAACGTCCAGACAAAAAAAATACGGCCCTGGAACATCCGTCCCAGGGCCGATTTGTTCCAGCGATCAGCGCGAATGGCGGACCATGAAGCTGTCATAGCTCAGCTCCGCAACCTGGAACCATTGATAGCCATTGGTGGTCCAGTCCGTCATCGACTCGTACACTTTCTTGAACGACGGATTTGTTGCGGAGATCTCGCCATGTAGTTCTTTCGCCGCGTTGTAGCTCGCCTCCATGATCGGCTGCGAAAACACATGGAGCTTGGTGCCACCGGCCAGGAGCCGCTTGAGCGCCGGCGGATTGAGCTGATCGTATTTCGCGATCATCCAGGTGTTGGCGTAGTGACCCGCCTGTTCGAGAACCGCCTGATATGCCTTGGGCAAAGCGTTCCATTTGTCGAGATTGACGAACGCAAAAAGCATCGAGCCTCCCTCCCACCAACCCGGCGCGTAGTAGTGAGGTGCAACCTTATAGAAACCCAGCTTTTCATCATCGTACGGGCCAACCCATTCGCAGGCGTCGAGCGTGCCCTTCTCCAGCGCGGGATAAATGTCGCCGCCCGCGATCTGCTGCGGCACGCCACCGAGCTTCTGCAAAACGCGCCCCGGAAATCCGCCGATGCGCATCTTCAATCCCTTGAGATCGTCGACTGAATTGATCTCCTTACGATACCAACCGCCCATCTGGCAGCCGGTATTGCCGGCAAGCAATGCAGTACAGTTGTATTTCTTGTAAAATTCATTGAGCGCCTCCTTGCCGCCGCCCAGAGTAAACCAGCCCTGATTGAGGCGGGCGTTCGGGCCGAAGGCAACGGAGGTGCCGAAGGCGAAAGTGGGATCTTTGCCGAAATAATAATACGATGCCGAGTGACCGATTTCGACGGTGCCGTTCTGGACGGCATCTACAATCGCGAGGCCGGGTACGATCTCGCCGGCTGCGAATGTTTGAATTTGGAACTTATTGTCTGTTGCCTCGGCCACAGCTTTCGCCATGACTTCGCAGCCTCCCCACAGCGTGTCGAGCGATTTTGGCCAGCTCGCCGGCATGCGCCATTTTATTTCCGGCATCGATTGCGCGACCGCCGGAGCAGCAACTGCGCTTGCCGCAATACCGAGCCCTGCGGCCTTCAAAAACTGACGACGTTTCATATTCCTGGTCCTCCCCCTTTTAGCTACAAAAATTCCAATCAACGACGGCCTGTCCGTCCGGGTATTCCCGAACCATGACCGAGCGCGCGTCATAAATCCAGTCTGGGCGGGTTCTACGAAAGTTGGAAGTGGGGTGGGGATATTAAACGTCCCCAAAAATACGGGGGCCGGCTTTTAGGCCGGCCCCGCAAGCAAGGACTTCGATTGCTTAGCCTTTCGAACGCGAGCGGATCATGAAGCTATCATAGCTATATTCGGCAACCTGCCACCAAAGATATGCATCGCCACGGAAAGATTCGATAGAAGCCAGAACCTTCTTATAGGATTCATTGGCAGCTGATGTTTCCTTATTCACCTCGTTCGAGGCTTTCAGACATCCTTCCATGACAGCTTGCGAGAATGGCCGGAGCACCGTACCGTTCGCGACCAACCGCTTCAGGGCCTGCGGATTACGCGCATCGTAACGCGCGGTCGCTTCCGTATTTGCATAGGCAGCGGCGGCTTCAAGGACCGCGCGATAGTGCTTTGGCAGCGCATCGAGCTTGCCGGTATTGGTCAAGAAGTGCAGCGCCGTACCGCCTTCCCACCAGCCTGGATAGTAATAGTACTTCGCGACCTTGTAGAAGCCGAGCTTCTCATCGTCATAAGGACCGACCCATTCGGTGGCGTCAATGGTGCCCTTCTCAAGCGCGGGATAGATGTCGCCGCCGGCGATCTGTTGCGGCACCAGGCCGAGCTTCTGCAGCGTTTTGCCGGCCCAGCCTCCGATCCGCATCTTGAGACCTTTGAAATCGTCGACCGTATTGATCTCCTTGCGAAACCACCCGCCCATCTGGCAGCCGGTATTGCCGCCGACCATTGCAGCAAGATTGAATTTGGCACCAAACTCATTCATCAGCTTGAGGCCGTCACCGTCGTAGTACCAGGCATTCTGCTGGCGTGCATTCAGGCCAAACGGGAATGCGCAGAACAGAGCCCAAGTCGGGTCCTTGCCGAAATAATAATATGTGGCCGTGTGGCACATTTCGACCGTGCCATTCGATGCCGCGTCGAGAACTTGAAGGCCGGGCACGATCTCGCCGGCTGCAAATGTTTGAATCTGGAATTTATTGTCGGTCGCCTCCGCAACATATTTCGCAAACGTTTCACACGCGCCATAAATCGTATCGAGTGACTTTGGCCAGCTCGCGGCAAGGCGCCATTTCACCTCAGGTGCCGATTGCGCAATTGCCGGTGCCGCAACCGCAGCTGCGGCGGCCCCGAGACCGGCAGTTTTCAGAAATTGACGGCGTTTCATCGGTATCCTCCCTGGACGATGGTCGTCAGCCTTTGTTCTTGCGCCCCCGTACAAGCGGCAAAAGCAGCTTCCACACGGCGCTAGAATGCGTCCGGGGCCTATTCAGCGCAAGTCGGTAGTTTTGGGCGCGGCCTCCGTCATGACCCGTTCGAGGGGCCGAATGCCAACAATCTCAAGCTTCGATGACGATTTTCGGCGCTACACGGGCCGCGCCCTTGAGTTGATCGCGTACTCTGCCGGCGATGTCCCGGTAGATTTTCGCATGCGGTCCATCCGGTTCGGTCGC
>DATIEH010000033.1:0-9114 GCA_035455905.1 Binatia bacterium
TGGCGAAGCAGGAAACCGAGCTCAACAATGTGGTCGCCATGGAAAAAGAAGAGTTGATCAAGGCGATCGCGGCGGCGAAGGGCATCCCGTACGATGAGACGCATAAGGATCTCAATGCCATTCATGCGGTCAAGCAGGATATTCGCGAGTTACAGAAACAGAAGGCCGAGCTTTTAAGTTCCAACGGTGATCGTCAGAAAGTGAAGCGGCTCAGGCGCAAGGTCAAGTTGATGAAACGAGTGACGCGCCATCTCGCGCGCGATGCAAAATTGGTGGCGGCCGCAGCGGCGGCAAAACCCACCACTCCGGCGAGTTGATCGGATCTCTTGATGACGGCGCTGCCTCCTCTGCGGGGACGCGGCTCGAGCACCAATCCAAAGAATCGCTTCGAATCCACGGAGCGGGTGTTTGAGCCGCCGGAAAACGAAGACGAGATTTCCTCGCCGCTGACGCAGTTCTTTCCCGACCACTCGAAAACGATCATCGCCTACAACGATAGTCCTGACGTGGGGTTTGACGCGAGCATCAATCCCTACCGCGGCTGCGAGCATGGCTGCGTCTATTGTTACGCTCGGCCGACCCATGAATATCTCGGTTTCTCGTCGGGTTTGGATTTCGAAACCAAGATCATGGTGAAAGAGGATGCGCCCGAGCTTTTGCGCAAAGAGCTATCGAGCCGATCCTGGAAGCCGCAACTCATTGCGCTCAGCGGCAACACGGACTGTTACCAGCCAGTGGAAAAGAAAAAGCAGCTGACCCGCCGCTGCTTGGAGGTCCTGCTCGAATTTCGTAATCCGGTGGTGATCATCACGAAGAATTATCTGGTCACCCGCGATATCGATGTCCTGAGGGAACTCGCTCGGTACGATTGCGTCGGTGTGACACTTTCGCTCACCACCCTGGATGCCCGTTTGTCTTCGTTGCTCGAGCCGCGCGCGTCACGGCCGGCGCGCCGGCTTGCGGCGATCCAAGCGCTGGCGGAGGCCGGCGTGCCCGTGGGCTATCTGCAGGCACCGATGATTCCGGGACTCACCGACGCCGAAGCTCCGGCCATCGCCGCCGCTGCTGCCGAGGCAGGTGCAACATTTTGCGGCTATGTCGCGCTGCGTTTGCCGTTTGCCGTCAAAACGCTCTTCGAACAGTGGCTCGAGCAACATTATCCAGAAAAGAAGAACAAGGTGCTCAATCGCTTGCGCGAGATCCGGGATGGCAAACTCAACGATCCGAACTTTACCACCCGGATGCGCGGCCGCGGCATTTTCGCCGAACAAATGGCGGAGCTGTTTCAGCTGGCACAGAAAAAATCAGGCATCAACAAAAGGTGGCCGAAGCTCACCGCGGAGCACTTTCGCAGAGCAGCAACGGATCAACTGGCCCTTTTTTGACGTTCCCTGTTACGCGCTGCCTGATTGAATAGAAACGCAGCAAAACTGTCACTCCCGAACGCTCTCGTCGGGGTCCGAGCCGAACTTCACCTGGATTCCCGCTAAAAGCATGCGCGAATGACGAACTTCCACAGCGTCGTAGCCAGGCGAGCATCCTTTTTCACTGCTTGGGCGAGCGAAGGTCATGAATCATTTCATGGCCGAGATAATTGATCGTTGCCTGATGATTTTTTCGATCCCGCGATGGGACTCAATCGCAGTAGTATTCGATTTGGTAGCCGTTTGGATCAGTAAAATAAAAAGCCTCTCGGCCACGCCGGCCGTCGATCTTTACGCCGTGCTGTTTGAGAGTTTTTTCCATTTGCTTGAGCTTGCCAGCAGTCATTTTAAATCCGATGTGCTGCAAGGCTTGATTTTTGGAAGGCTGCACAGCGCTTTTCACGAAATTCAATAGATCGCCGCTGCCGGGAGTCGTCAAGAAAATCATGTCCGGCGGATGACGGAAGGCCACTTTGCAGCCCAACACATCGACGTAAAATTCTTCAGTCTTCTTCAAGTCGCGGCTTTTGAGAGCAATGTGACTTAAACCCGTGCGCACCATTGGAGTCTCCTTTTGCAATCGACGCAGTGATTTTATATCGCCCGCGCCGCGGAGGATCAAACGGTCCCATCGAGCTGTTAAAATTTGCTTTGGCGACAGCAGTTTGCTTTTACAAAATTTCCGAAGCTTGTTAGTTTGAAACTCTCACAGCGAGCTTCGATTTTGACCTTCCGGAAATTCACCTCGACGGCATCCGCAAATTCGAGAATTTTTTACGGCTGGTACATCGTTGCGGTGGGTTTTCTCGCGCAAGTCAATTGTGCGTTTCACATGTCGAGCACACTCAGCGTTTTCTTAAAACCGATGACTGAAGATCTAGCCGTATCGCGTGGTCTCTTTTCGCTGCTGCGGTCGGGAGAGATTCTTCTGGCCGGCGCACTGGCGCCGTTGATCGGGCCGCTGGTTGATCGCTACGGCGGTCGTTGGCTGATGACCGGTGGCGCATTGTCCGCCGGAATCGGGTTCCTTTTGCTGTCTCAGGTGAGTGCGTTCTGGCAATTCCTGTTACTGCGCTGGAGCTCGATTGCGATTGGCGGCGTGCTGATGTGTCAAATGGTGGTGAGTGTGACGATCTCGCGTTGGTTCGTGCGCCGACGCGGCCGCGCCATCGCCGTTGCGAGTCTGGGCCAAGGGCTTTCAAAGGTATTGATCCCGATTATCACGACCGTGCTGTTCGCGCGTGTCGGCTGGCGCGGGACGTGGGCCATTTTCGGCCTCATTACGTTGGCTCTCGTCGTTATCCCAGCGGCGATCTTCTTGCGCCGCAGCCCCGAAGACCTGGGACTCTGGCCGGACGGACTCGACGAGCCCGCGACCGCGACGGAGAACGCCGCAGCGAAAAACACAGCTCCTTTTGGGGCGGCGGACCGGCGAGATCAAGTGACCTGGTCGCGCGGCGAAATTCTTCGGAGCCAAACCTTTTGGATGATTTGCTTCATGTACGGCATGGCCAATGTGGGTATCGCGGGGCTGAATCTGCACGTCTTCGCTTACGTCACAGATATCGGGTTTGACGCTATGATTGCCGCTACGACGCTAACGATCATCGCCTTGACGCAACTAGGCTCGACTTTGATCTGGGGATTCGTCAGCGAGCGCATGAATATCCGCCATTCGAGCTTGCTGATGTTTGTGCTCCAGGCGGCAGGCTTGGCGTTGGCGATCACTAACGCCGGCCTGCTCGGGCTCTATCTCGGATTTTTTCTTTACGGGATCGGTCTGGGTGGGAGCTTCGTTCTGCAAGAGCTCATCTGGGCAAATTATTTTGGCCGGCTATCACTCGGCACCGTGCGCGGGCTCGGCATTCTCGTCACCTATGCTTTCGGCGCCGCAGGCGCGCCATTTTTCGGCTTCGTCCATGACGCCACAGGTAGCTATTTGGCTTCGTTTGTCGCCTTCGTTCTGGCGCTTGGGTTTTCGGCAATGTTGAGTGTAGCTGTGCGCCCGCCGCAGAAGATCCAACTCTCGGGACTTGAACGGTCGTAAGCAGCCAGGATCATGCTAAGATGAGGGTTGTAACCTCTCTTTTATATGGCTGCAGCTTCGCACAGCGCTGTCGATTTTCGCTCGGAAGGACCGCGGGACGGCACACTCAAATTGATCATTGCCGGGCGACTCGATGCCGAGACGACAGGCACGATTTGGAGGCGCGCAGTCGCCAACGTCAAAGCGGCCGATGCAATCAACGTCGTGGTTGAGGCTTCGGGAATAGAGTATTGCGACGGCGCTGGCATCGCGCTCCTGGTTCAGCTCAGGGAACTGCAAAGACGCAAGGGCGAAAATCTCGAAATCACGGGGCTGCGCGCTCAATTTGCGGATCTGCTCAATGACAGCGCGTCAAATTTTCCCACCGAAACGAAAGGCACACCGCCGCGCGAAGGGATTGCCGAAGAGATCGGCCACAACACGGTCGAAATCTGGCGCGATATTCAATCTCTCGTCAGTTTTATCGGTGAACTCAGCGTCGGCTTGGTCCGCGCGCTTATCCATCCAAGCGGTGTGCGCTGGCGCGATGCCTTGAGCATCGCTGAAGCCGCGGGTGTCAATGCGCTGCCGATTGTGGCGCTGGTGAGCTTCCTCATGGGGTTGATCATGGCGTTTCAGGCGGCCATCCCTCTGCGTCAATTTGGCGCGCAGTTGTTTATTGCGAACTTGATCGGACTCTCGATGCTGCGTGAGCTGGGCCCTTTGATGACAGCGGTTATTTTGGCCGGCCGCTCGGGGTCGGCTTTTGCTGCAGAGCTGGGCACGATGAAGGTGCGCGAGGAGATCGATGCGCTCAAGACCATGGGGCTCGATCCGGTGCGGTTTTTAATAGTGACGCGAGTGATCGCCGCCGTATTCATGACACCGCTTTTGACGGTGTTTGCCGATTTGATGGGCTTGGTCGGTGGATTCGTTGTGATGCGCTCGTTGGGGTTCCCGCTCATTACCTATTATCATCAAGTCCAATACGCGGTGAGTTACGGTTCGTTGGTGGGTGGACTGGTCAAAGCTTTTGTCTTTGGAATTCTCGTGGCTGCCATCGGTTGTTTGCGTGGTCTACAAACCGGCACCGGCGCCACGGCGGTGGGACAGTCGACCACTAGCGCCGTGGTTAGCGGGATTATTCTGATCACGATCACGGACGGGATTTTCGCGCTGGTTTACTACTACTTGGGAGTGTAGATGGCCGAGCAATCGCGAGGAAAACCGATCATCCAAGTGGAAAATTTTACCGCCGCATACGATGGCTATGTGGTGCTCGATAAGCTTAACTTGGAAATTTACGCGGGCGAGGTTTTTGCCATTTTAGGCGGCTCCGGCTGTGGTAAGAGCACTCTTTTGAAGCACATGATCGGACTTTACAAACCCGCCGGCGGGAGAATTTTGATCGATGGTGAAGATATTGCCGCGGTATCCGGCGAGGAGCGCATGAAGATTTTGCGCAAATTTGGCGTCCTCTACCAAAGCGGGGCTTTGTTCGGCTCTATGACCTTGCTGGAAAACGTTTCATTGCCGCTGGAAGAATTCACCGATTTGCCGCCCGAGGCGATTCGCTTGATCGCGATGATGAGGCTCCAAAGGGTCGGTCTCGCCCACGCCGCCGATTTGATGCCCGCCGAACTCAGCGGCGGAATGCAGAAACGCGGCGCCATCGCGCGCGCCATGGCGCTGGATCCGCAAATCATGTTTATGGACGAATTGTCGGCGGGTTTGGATCCCGTCACTTCTGCGGATCTGGACCAACTCGTGTTGAACCTTTCAAACAGTTTGAAGATTACTTTTGTCGTCGTGACCCATGAGCTGCCGAGCATCTACACGATTGCGGATCGTGCCATTATGTTGGATAAACAAGAGAAGGGCATTATCGCGATGGGGACACCACAGGAGCTTCGCGATCACAGCAAGGATCCTCGCGTCCAGCAATTCTTTCTCCGTCAAGCTTCGAATAACCACGAATCGTCAAGCGCGACTCCAAACGCGCGTTGAGCATGGAAAAATTCAGTTATTTTAAAATCGGCATTTTTGTGATCACCGCCATCGTGATGGGCGTATTGGGAGTGGTCGTGCTCGGGGCGGGAGCGCTGTTTCAGAAAAAAAGCATTGTCGAGACTTACATCGACGAGTCCGTGCAAGGTCTGGATATAGGCTCGCCAGTGAAATTTCGCGGCGTGCCGGTGGGTCGAGTGGAAGACATCACTCTCACCAGCGTCGAATATCGAACCCGCCTGCAATATGTGCTAGTGCGCATCTCGATTTCGTCCAATATGCTGCAGTTTCCGGTCAACGATCCATCGAGCCCCGCCCTGCAGCGAGAACTCGATCGGGGTTTTCGCATTCGCATGGCGGCGCAGGGATTGACGGGAGTTGCCTACCTGGAAGCGGACTACCTGAATCCTGAGCGCAACCCGGCGCTACGAATCGATTGGCGGCCCCGTTATCCGTACATCCCATCGGCGCGAAGCCGGATCACACAACTCAGCGATGCCGTCGAACGTATTTTACGTAATATCGAAGAAATCAATGTCCCACAGATCACCGCGAGCATCGAGAGGTCTCTGACGGCAATGACCAAGTTGGCAGACAGCGCGAATCTGGACAAGATCGGTGTTCAAGCGAGTGCGTTGCTGAATGAACTGCGCACAACCAACCGCCAGATCGGCGTGCTGGTAAGCGACCCGCAACTCAAAACAGCGATAGCGGATGCTTCGGCCACCGCGGGGCACGCACGTCAAATCATCGAGCGCGCGGAAAAGCCGATCAATCAATTTCTCGCGGATATGCCCCAGGCCACGGAAGGTTTGAATCGGCTCGTGAAACGTTTGGATGCCGTAGCCAATGATTTGCCGCAGACGAGCGCCGAGTTGCGCCAGACCATCCAGCGAATGAATCGGTTGATCGCCGGTCAGCAGCGCGACATCGAGCAGACCATGAATAATCTGCGCGCGGTCTCCGAAAACATGAAAGAGATTACGGAAAATTCTAAAAAATATCCCGCGCAAACACTCTTCGGAGGGCCGCCACCGCCGACAAAATCGATGCAACGATGAAACATCTTTCGAAGCAATTTGCAGGTGGCATCGCGCTGTTTGTTCTTTTCTGCTCCGGTTGCGTGAGCCTCGAGCGCAGCTCTCCCGAGCGACATTACTTCGTGATCGAACTGCCGCGGAGCGCCAATTCGCCGGAGACCGCGAGCGATCTCATCTTGTCGGTGGGCAATATGCGAATTTCGCCTCGCTATGCCGACAGAAGTCTTGTCTATCGGACCTCGGATACCAGCTTTGAATCGGATTTCTACAATCAATTTCTCACATCGCCCGACACAATGATCAGCGAGGAGCTACGTAAGGGACTCGCAGCCGCGCGCCAGTTCAAATATGTATTGGGGCCGGCGGACGCTCAACAGCCCAATTATGTCTTGGAAGGATCGGTGAATGCGCTCTACGGTGATTTTCGCAACCCAAGTCAACCCGCTGCGGTGCTGGAGCTCGAGTTTTTTTTGTACGACGACAATTCGAACAGCTCGGGCCTTGTGGCGCAAAAGCGCTACCTCAAATCCGTTCCTTTGAAGGAACGGTCTCCCGAAGCCCTGGTAAAAGGCTGGGATCAGGCGCTGCAAGAAATCGTCGTCGCGCTGGCAGCAGATCTCAAGTCAATGAATTTAAGTTTGAAAAATTCTATTCCGCCGGTTTCACCCGGCAAAGATATGAACGATGCGGCAGAGAGCCGCTGACGGGGTCGGCAATCTCAGTGCCGACGAGGGTCGCGGGGTTTGCGCCAGTTGGCTCGTATGGATTATAGCCGGGCAGCTCCAATTCTTTGCAGCCTTGCCACCAGCCGTGCTGGCAGCAGATTACACCAGGAAGGATATCCGTGGTCACCCGCGCTTTGACTCTGATTGCGCCCCGGGGGCTTTCGACAATTATCCACCGTTTGTTCTTGACGCCGTAGCGTAGCGCTGTTTCCGGATGAATGTCCGCGCTCGGCTCGGGGGAGGCTTTGCGCAGGCTCGGCAAGGCGCGCTGTTGGCTGTGCACGTAGGTGGTAAATTTCGCGTTCGTCAGCACTAGCGGGAATTGAGCGGCGAGATCCGGGCGGCTAAGCGGGCTTATCGCCGGTTCGACGTATTCAGGCAGTGCGGCAATTCCGTGATCGGCAAATGGCTTGCAGTAAAGCTCGACTTTTTTCGTCGGCGTCGCAAAGCCGCGCGCGATGTTAGCTTTCTTTTCGTCGCTTTCGCTGGCAGAAAATCCCCCTCTGTCCCCCTTTGTCAAAGGAGGATGAAAGGGGGATTTTTTTGCGTGCTTTTCGTAAGACGGTTCTACGACTCGGGATATTCCGCCCGGGTTGGCTTTCAATTCTTCCAGAGTGATGCCGCTTGGCTGAAGCTCGTAATTGTAGGCGGTCTCGATGTCGCCGTTCCAGAATCTGTCACCGAGCCCCAGACGCTTCGCCAGCTCGAAAATAATCCACGTGTCGGAGCGGCGCTCAGCAAGCGGTTCAACCACCGCCGCACGATACTGCAAATGGGTTTTACCCTGCCGGCGGTGTTCGAAAGCCGTTGTGATGTTGGACATTTCCAAAAAGCTCGTCGCCGGCAAAACATAGTCACACAGCTCTGCGGTCGGGGTCATGAATAAATCCGCCGCCACCGCGAACTCCAATTTATTCATGGCCTCGCGGGCGCGGCGCGAGTCGGCGGTGGACATCACCGTATTTGAGCCGAAATTTAGCAGCGCTTTTACCGGATACGGGGTTTCCTCGACAATAGCGGTGAAGACGTCATAGGCGGCGCAGTTGCCCGGCTTGGCTGGTGGGCCGAGGGGCTTGCGCTCCCGTCCGATGCGTGCGGCAGCCGCTTCCTTCGGCAGAAACTCCTTGCCGTCGGTCTCGTTGACCTTCACTTTAGGAAAGATCACGTTGCCGCCTAACCGGTCGAAATCGCCAAGCAGGGCATAGAGACAGGCGATGGCCCGGCTGGTTTGCGTTGCATTGGTATGCTGGCCGAGGCCATTCCACATATACATGCTCACTGGGCGATTGTGCGCCAGGAGCAGCGCCGTCTGCCACACTTTAGTTGCCGGGACCCAGTGAATCTTCTCGGACCGCTCAGGCGCAAACGGCGCGGCAATTTCGCCGAGACGTTCAAAAACCGGCTTGCAGATGATTTTATTGCCGTGGATTCCGTCGAGCGAGCGCACGCCGAAAAGACCCGGCGCCACACCATCGTGCTCGTACTGCCCGGTCTCGGCATCATAAATCACTGGCTGTCCTGTTGTTTCATCCCATGCCACGAAGCGATCCGCTCTGCCGCCACTGGATATTTCAGCCTCGGTGAGCAATCGATCCGTTGCCGTGTTCAGGAGCAGAATACCGTTAGTCCAGCGCCGCGCGAACTCGGCATCATACCAGCTCTCCTCCATCAAGCAGTGAATCAGCGCTAGCGCCAAAGCGCCATCCGTTCCGGGGCGCGGCTGCAACAGAATGTCCGCATGGGCACCAATGCCGATGCGGCGCGGATCGACTACCACGGTTTTCATGCCGCGCGTACGCGCTTGAACGATATCATGGGCGAGGATCAACGACGTCGAGCTCGGATTGTGACCCCAGAGCAAAAAAGTTTTGCTCGCTTCGAGATCCGGCGTT
>DATIEH010000034.1:0-17405 GCA_035455905.1 Binatia bacterium
CACTCCTCTCTTGCGTGGAGGACTCCAACCAATGCTCATAGATGTCGACTAGCACCTTGTCCTTGGGCGCCGCCCTTTTACCCCAGACGTCGCTCTGATTGAAGGCAACCAGATAAAGAGTTTTCTTTGGCAATCCATCGCGGCCGAATGCCAATGACTCGGGGTTACGAAAGTCACCGTGCACGCGCTCGATCCAGCCGCTTTTGCCCCGAATGTACCACGGTGTGCGAAGGTGCCCCGGACGATCTTCAAATTTCACTGTCACCCGATCTCCGGGTTTAAACTTACCTGACGAATTCACGGCTCGCCCCATTTGGTTTCGAAGTCGGCGAGCTTGCGATCAATTTCTTCTTTGGTGAGAATCTTTTTCTCGATCAGGATAGCCTCGATGCTGGCAATCCAGCGTTCGTAGTAGGTCATGTCGCGGTAGGCAGCGGAATCCATTTCTTCGCGCGCCCGGCGCATTTCGTCCGTGCGCTTGACGCCTTTAGCCCCCAAGGCCTGATTCACGGCGTCAGCGAGGATTTCCCAGTCCGACAGCGAATGCTCGCTCTGGTCGATCCGCCCGGCACCGGGAAGTCCGCCGATATCGTGGTGGCCGCGCGGCATGGGACGGTTAACCTTTCAGCCGATTCGCCAGCGCTCTATGCTCTTCTTTGATTCCCGCCGGCAGATGGTCTCCGAAGTTATCGAAATATTCGCCTTGGCTCCTCAGATTGCTTTTCCAGCTCTCGCGATCGATCGTGACCAATTGATTGAGATCGGACTTGGAAACTTTCAGATCGCCGCCGTTCAAAGCCGAAAGCTTCGGCACGTATCCGATCGGCGTTTCCTCGGCCTCGCCGCCGCCTTTGCAACGTTCGACTACCCACCGCAGCACGCGCAAATTCTCCCCGAATCCGGGCCAAATAAACTTTCCCTGCTCGTTGCGCTGGAACCAATTGACCCGGAAAATCTTCGGCGGATGCGTCGCCCGTTGTGCCATCGACAACCAGTGCGCCCAGTAATCGCCCATGTTGTAACCACAGAATGGTAGCATCGCCATCGGGTCGCGCCGCACCACGCCAACGGCGCCGGTTGCGGCCGCGGTGGTTTCGGAAGCCAGAGTGGCGCCCAGGAAAGTGCCGTGCTGCCAGTTGAAAGATTGGTACACGAGCGGCACGAGCTTGTTACGGCGCGCGCCGAAGAGGATTGCGCTGATCGGCACACCCTGCGGTTTTTCCCACTCGGAAGAATAGGTGGGACATTGTTTGATAGAGACGGTAAACCGTGAATTGGGATGCGCCGCCGGATGGCCGCTGTTGGGAGTCCAAGGCTTGCCGCGCCAATCCTCCGCGCTGCTCGGTGCTGGATCATCGTGCCCTTCCCACCACACCGTTCCATCCGGGCGCAGCGCGACATTGGTGAAGATCGTATCATGCTGAACCGTCGCCATGGCATTGGGATTGGTCTTGGAACCGGTACCCGGAGCAACGCCGAAAAACCCAGCTTCGGGATTAATCGCCCAGAGCCGACCGTCGGAACCGACCCGAAGCCAAGAAATATCATCGCCGATGGTATGAATTTTCCAGCCCTTCATGCTCGCTGGTGGCACCAGCATGGCGAGGTTGGTCTTGCCGCAGGCGCTCGGGAACGCGCCACAAATGTAATGGGTCTCGCCTTCCGGATTTTCCACGCCCACAATCAACATATGCTCGGCAAGCCAGCCCTCTTTCTGTCCAAGCTTGCTCGCAATCCGCAGAGCGAGGCACTTCTTCGCTAATAAAGCGTTGCCGCCATAGCCCGAGCCGACGCTCCAGATCGTGTTGTCCTGCGGATAATGGCAGATAAAGCGCCGCTCCATGTCCAGATCGGCTTTCGAATGGAGGCAGCGCGTAAAATCATCTGAATCACCCAGGTGATCCAAGGCTATTTGACCCATACGGGTCATTAAACGCATATTGAGAACGACATACACGCTATCGGTGATCTGGATGCCGACTTTGCTGAACGAAGAGCTTGCTGGACCCATCAGGAAAGGAATAACGTAAAGGGTACGCCCGCGCATGGCGCCGGAGAAAATCTTTGCCAATTTGTCGTACGACTCAGCGGGCGCCATCCAGTTATTGTTGGGCCCTGCCTCCTCCCGCTGTTCAGTGCAAACATAAGTCAGATTCTCGGTGCGGGCGACGTCGTTGAGCGCGCTCCGATGAAGATAGCAGCCTGGTAATTTTTCTTGATTTAGGGCAATAAGATCGCCGGACTTGAGCGCGACGGAAGTCAAATTTTCCTTCTCTTCTTCCGATCCATCGCACCAATAAACATTATCGGGCTGGCACATCGCGACCATGTCCTTTACCCATGTCTGAATGTGCGAATTGCTCGGCACCCTACCTGTCGAAGAGTTCATGGATTAGCGAATGTTTCCTTTCCTTAGATGTTGCATCTCACGGGTTCGCGTGGAGCGAGAAGGACAATCGTTTTGTCCGGAAAAAAATGCGCGCCTGGGCGGCGACTGTCGATACCAGAAGCCTATCCGATGAGCCGCGGCGATGTCAATATTCGCTCTAGCAACGAAACACGCGGAACAGACGCCAGCGCCCGCCGGGTATATCGTTCACCCATTTAGCCAATGCCGCAAGCTCGCCGCGCGGCTCGAGAATCGCGACGAACTCCTCACAATCTTGCCGCGAACCGATTTGCCCCAAAACTTCCTGCTGTCCTAAACGCAAGCGCGACACCAGCCGGCTCTGCCAGACGACTGCCCGCAGGTGATTCAAAGCGGTCTCTAGAGAAATAAGCGGAATCTCTGTTGCCGAAGAGACTTTGGCGAGATCCTCGACGCGAATGGCTTGAGCGACATCGAGATGATCGCAGCCGACGCGCCGAAGCGTTTTGAGATAGGCGCCGCAACCAAGCCGGCGGCCCATATCTGCAGCCAGCGTCCGCACGTAAGTTCCGCGCGAGCAGGTCACTTCGAATTGTAGTTCACGTTCGTTCACCTTATCGATGTGGAGCGCATCGATCCGAATCGGACGCGGGTCACGTGGAACTTCCTTGCCTTGGCGGGCCAATCGATATAAACGGACGCCGTCTCTCTTGAGTGCCGAGAACATCGGCGGCACTTGCTGAAGCGCCCCGGTGAACTGTTTTTCCAGGATTCGTAAATCTTTTTCCGTGATGACCGGCACCGTGAATTCCTTGAGCACTTTACCGGTACCGTCCTGGGTATCCGTTTCAACGCCCAGAACCATAATGCCGTGGTAGCGCTTGGTTCCGCTGAGAAAGATTTCGGCGATTTTTGTTCCCTCGTTGACGCCGATCAAGAGAAGACCCGATGCGAACGGATCGAGAGTGCCGAGATGCCCCACTTTTTTGGCGGCCAGTATGTTTTTAACCCGGTGCACGATTTGTGCGGAGGATGGGCCTTCGGGCTTATCGATCAGCAAAATTCCACTTCGGCTCATAGGCATGGCAAGAGTCAACCTGTTGAATGAACTCGAAAGAGGGTGGGAATAAACTACGGCTTGGCCGCTCTGAGCAGCGATTCGATGCGCTGGGCTTCAGCCTCGGTTTCATCGTAGCTAAATTCAATCGACGGCACGAAGCGAAGGCTCAGTTCTTTGCCGAGCTTTGAACGGATGAAGCCGGTGGCGTGCTTGAGACCTGCGAGGGCGTCGTTTTTGTTGGCCTCCGCGCCGAAAACACTGAAAAAGATCCGCGCGTGCCGTAAGTCTTTGCTCACTTTGACGCCGGTTAAGTTGATCCCTCGCACTCGAGGATCGCGAATTTCGCGAGCGAGGAGCTCTGCTAATACTTTCAGTAAGACGTCGCCGACCCGGTCCGAACGTTGAAATTCCATACGCTATGAACAGCTCTTTTCACGCCAATTATCGGTCAAGCTCAGCAATGAAAACATTCCATCTCGGAGTCGCTCAGCTCGGCGAGTCCGAGGGAATCGACGAAATCGACAACGCTGGCCAAAGTTTTCTCGACTACCAGCTGCGTCGTGCCCGCAGCGGCGAATCCCAAAATTGCGCTCTGCCAGAGATCCTGGTTGCCGCACTCGGTCACCGCAACATTGAACCGACGGCCAACGCGACTCTGAATGCTTTTGAGCACACCCCGTTTGCCCTTGAGCGAGTGGTTCTCAGGAATCATCAGCTTGAGCTTAAGGACTCCCACGACCATGGGGCTAACAGAATTCGGTCGAGGTCAAAGTTTAATTTTAAACCCCGCTCACGCGCGGCGCCTCGCGGCCTTGGGGCATTGGGTTGATACGCCGCACGACCGGAATACGCTCGTAAGCTTCGATCACGTCACCCTGTTTGATGTCCTGGAAACCTTCCAATGAAAGCCCGCACTCATAACCTGCGGCAACTTCGCGTACGTCGTCTTTGAAGCGCTTGAGGCTCGCGAGTTTGCCCTCATGAACGACCACTTGATCGCGCAGCAAGCGCACCGAGTTGCCGCGCGCGATTTTGCCTTCGGTGACATAGCAACCGGCAATCGTTCCGACCCCAGCGATATTGAAGATCTGCCGCACATCGACTCGCGCTTGCGTCTGCTCTCGATAAGTCGGCTCGAGCATGCCTTCCATCGCCGCGCGCACATCGGCAACAGCCTCATAGATGATCGTGTAGAGTCTTACGTCAACGCCCTCTTTGGCTGCCAACGCCGCGCCCTTCGATTCGGGACGAACGTTAAACCCAATCACAATCGCATTCGATGCGGCGGCAAGCAAAATGTCACTCTCAGTAATCCCCCCGACCGAACCGTGGATCACTCTTAACTTCACCTCATCCGTCGACATGCGGCTCAAAGCATCCGTGAGCGCTTCCACGGAGCCCTGCACGTCCGCCTTGAGTACGACACGGAGTTCTTTCACATCGCCGGTTTTGATTTGATCGTACAATTCTTCCAGTGAAACCTTGCTCGATTTCACGAGTTCGGTTTCGCGCTGCTTGCTTTGGCGGTACTCGGCGACTTGACGGGCTTTGGCTTCATCGGCCACTGCCACGAACGAATCACCGGCCTGCGGCACGCCCTGAAGGCCAAGGATCTCCACTGGGAACGCTGGCGGTGCAGACTCAACCTTTCGGCTATGATCATCGATCATGGCGCGCACTTTGCCGTAGTACACGCCGCAAACAAAAGCGTCGCCGCCGTGCAAGGTTCCTTCTTGAACCAGAACCGTGGCAACCGGCCCGCGTCCGCGGTCGAGCTTGGCTTCGACAATCGTCCCGCGCGCCAGTTTCTCCGGATTCGCTGTGAGCTCCAGAATATCGGCTTGCAATAGAAGCATCTCGAGCAGATGCGGAATGCCTTCGTGCGTTTTTGCCGATACCGGCGCGAATACGGTATCGCCGCCCCAGTCTTCCGAAACGAGACCATATTCCGAAAGTCCGCGCTTCACTTTCTCGATGTTAGCATCCGGCCGGTCCATCTTGTTCACGGCGACGATGATTGGCACTTCGGCGGCGCGCGCGTGATTAATTGCTTCCACAGTCTGGGGCATGACGCCATCGTCTGCCGCTACTACCAAGACGACGATATCGGTCACTTTCGCCCCACGCGCGCGCATCGCGGTAAAAGCTTCGTGCCCAGGCGTATCCAGGAAGGTGACGCTCCGGCCGTCCACTTGAACATGATACGCGCCGATATGTTGAGTGATCCCGCCGTGTTCCTGTGCCGTCACGTTGGTGCTTCGGATCGCGTCGAGCAATGAGGTCTTGCCGTGATCGACGTGTCCCATGATCGTCACCACGGGCGGGCGCGGCACCAACTGCGCCTCCTCCTCTTCAATCTGATGCTCAAGCTCCAGAGCCGTATCGGCGTCGAAAGCAACGTTTTCCACCTGATGATCGAACTCGGAGGCGATCAAGGTCGCGGTGTCGGCGTCCAACACCTGGTTAATCGTCGCCATCATCCCCATCGCCATCAATTTCTTGATGACCTCGCCGGCTTTAACGCCCATTTCTCTCGACAGGTCGCCCACCGTGATCACTTCCGATATCTTCACCACCCTCTTGCTCGCGCGCGGAACCGTGATCTCGGTCTTTCTAATTTCTTTTCCCGGCAATGCGCGCCTTTTTTTCGGGATACGGCCGCCGCCGCGCAGCTCTTTTTCTCGCAACTCCAGCACGTCCTGCTTCTTGACGACTCTGCGCTTGTGCCGCCCCGCCTTCGGTTTGTCGTCGGTGGGGGTTGTCTCGCCCGCACCGGCTTGTGGCTTTTCGCCGTCTGCTACGCGCGCCCCCGGCTGTCCAGGGACAGCGCCGGGCGGACGTCTCACCGGAGTCGGTGCCGGTTCGATGCGCATGGTTTGCTTGAGATCGATGCGGCCAAGAATGCGCGCCCCACGCGGCGTCTCTTGTGTCGCGGGTTGCTGCGTTTGCGCCTCGAGTTGCGGTCTCTCCGGCTCTGGCTGAACAATTCGCTCCCCGCCAATGAGCGGTGCCTTCTCCCCCGGAGCCGATGCCTCAGCTTCAGCCGGCGTCTCTGGCGCCCCGCTAATTCCTTCATCGGCTTCGAGCTGCGGGAACTCCTCAACGGGGACCTCTTCGATGGTCGGGACTGCCAGCTCGGGTTCTGGGGAAGCTTCGACATGAGACGGCGTGATCGGCTCCGCCGCGGGCGGAACTTCGGTGGAAGGAACTTCAGTTCGGTTCACACGCCGGCGAATAACATTCGCACGCACACGGCGCTCCACTACAGTTTCGCGCGCCTCAGCGCTTCGGTGCGCCTCGTCTTCGGTTTTCACCATCCGATCAGCAACGATCTTTTCCTCGCCGACATGGACCTGAGGCCGCTCCTGAGCCGCCAGCGCGTTCCGCACCCGGGCGACTTCGTCGTCTTCAAGAGCGCTTTGAGCCTTTCGCCCGCGTAAACCCAAACGATCCAACTGGGCGATAAGATCTTTTGTCTCAATCCCCAACTCTTTGGCCAATAAATGGACTCTCGTCTTACCCATTTCTGCTTACTCCCGATTTCGACACTGCAATTCCAGAATCAATTGTTCCTTAGCTGCGCGACTCACCTCGCTATGAAACGCACGATAATGACTTTTCCGACCTATAAAAGCCCGCCAGCAATTTTCGTTTCGGTGTAAATACCCGCCACGGCCGCGTTTTGCGTCAAGAATCAACCTATTCTGATCAGCCAAAGTTACCCGGATCAACTGCTCCTGAAGATCCCGCATTCCGCAGCCGATACAGGTACGCTGCGGCCGGTGGTGCGTTTTGACCACGTCTATTCGGATTGCGGCTCGGCGGGCTCCGCTGCCGTAACGTTCGCTGCGGCAGCCGCTGCTTCTGCTTCGCGGGCTCGCTTGTCGGCCACATACTGACGCGCCGAGTTGTGCAATGCCTCCGCTTTTTCTTTGCTAATTCCCTCGACGTCGAGAATCTCCGCCAGATCGCTGTCGGCGACGTCTTCAGCCGACTTGAATCCCTCCTGGTAAAGCAACTCAGCCGCGAAGTCGCCGATTCCCGGAATAGCGCTGATCGACTGCCTCGCCCTGCGGGTCTCTTCCTCGGCTTCCGCTTCACTCCGGACATCGATGCGCCATCCGGTGAGCCGGGAGGCAAGGCGTACATTCTGACCCTTTTTACCGATCGCTAGCGAGAGTTGATCATCTGGGACGATCACTTCCATGGTGTGATCTTCGTCGTCGATAAGAATTTTTGAGACCTTGGCCGGCGCCAGGGCCCGGCAGACGTATTCCGCGTGATCCGGAATCCAGTGCACGATATCGATCTTTTCGCCGCGCAGTTCCTGCACGACCGATTGCACGCGGGTGCCTTTCATGCCAACGCAGGCGCCCACTGGATCGACATCTGGATCATTGGAAGCTACGGCGATTTTCGCCCGGCCGCCCGGTTCGCGCGCCGCACCTTTTACTTCGACGATTCCTTCGTAGATTTCTGGCACTTCTTGAGCAAAAAGTTGGATCAGCATACCCGGATGGGTCCGTGACAAAACGATTTGTGGACCCCGGCTGGTAATTTCTACGCTGACAATATAGGCGCGAATGCGGTCGCCCTGCCGATAACGTTCGCGCGGCACTTGTTCCTTTTCCGGCAGAATTGCGTCGGTACGGCCAAGGTTAACAATAATGTTGCGCTTCTCGAAGCGCTGCACGATGCCGTTTACGAGTTGCCCTTCGCGCCCCTTGAACTCGTTGTAAATGATCTCACGCTCGGCGTCGCGCAATCGTTGCACGATATTCTGCTTGGCCGCTTGCGCTGCAATTCGCCCGAACAAGCTCGAATCGAGCTTGCACAGCAGCTCATCGCCAATCTGCGCATCGGGATCGAGATTCTCCTGCGCGTCGGCCAAGGTGATCTCGGTGGCCTCGTCCTGCAGTTCCGCCACGACCGTTTTGGCTTCGAACAGCTCGACTTCGCCGATCTCGGGATTGAACTGCGCCTCGATTTTTCGCTGGTGGCCGAATTTTTTCTTGGCGGCGGAAACCATGGCGTTTTCCAGGGCGCTGATGAGAATCGATTTCTCGATCCCCTTTTCCTTGCTCACCTGCTCGATGACTCTATTTAGGTCCTGCTGCATATGGCGCACTCCAGTCGTGCTCGTAATTGGATTTTTCGATTTGCTCAAATGGAATTTCGCACCGAGTCCCGTCTTGGTCCAGCGCGATGCTCACTGGTGAAACCTCCAGCAAGCGACCCAAAAAAGATCTTCTGCCGTTGATCATCTCCCGGGTGCGCACGCGAATATTTTTGCCGATAAAGCGCACAAAGTGCTCCGGACGCTTGAGCGGACGGTTGATTCCCGGTGAAGACACTTCCAGCGTATAAGCCCCGTCAACGAAGTCCTCAACATCCAAGATTTCACTCAACTCCCGGCTGACCCGGCTGAGCTCGTCCATATTCGGGCCGCCCGCTTTGTCCAGAAACAGGCGCAACACGCGGCCGCCTCGACCGCCTTCGCGCCTAAACTCGATGTCGATAATTTCCATGCCCCGCGCTTGCGCCAGGGGCGTCGCGAGTTCCCAAATACGGGCGGTGGTCGCATCCATCCGCTGGGCTCCAGAAACAAAAAAAGCGGGCATAGCCCACTTTGAGTCAAACTCCTAAAGTGTAAGAAAATTAATAGCATGTGGAATATTGCCAATGCAAGTCCCGGTTTTTCCCGCCATTGCGCGCTAGCTGCTATTTGCTATGATTCCGGCTTTATATTCGATCTTAAACATGAAAACCGGCGCTCCGGCCAAACGGCAATCTCCCGCGCAGATATCGTGGGAACAAATCCTTGCCAACTTGGACGATGGCGTGATCGCGCTCGATACCCAGAGCAAAATCATTTTCTTCAACGAAGCTTCGGAAATGCTCACCGACATCTCTTCCGGAACCGCCGTCGATCAGTCGTTTGAGAAGATCTTCAAACGCGAGCCCTGGTTGATCGAACTCGTCAAAACCACCCATGCGCCGCCACACAAACGCGCGGGCGCGGAAGGTGATTTGGTCAGCCGGTGGGGCCGCAGGCTGCCTGTCGGTGTAACGGTATCACCGCTGCGCGACGTGCAAGGTCATTTCATTGGCACGATCCTGCTGCTGCGCGACATCAAGCGCCGTAAAGAATTGGAAGAGGATCTCAAACGCGCCGACCGACTCGCGTTGATGGGGACTCTGGCGGCCGGATTAGCCCATGAGATTCGTAATCCGCTGGGCGGCATCAAAGGCGCCGCACAGCTATTGCGGCGTTCGGCGGACAGCGACCCTTCGGTCCGCGATTTCACCGATATCATGATTCGCGAGGTCGATCGCGTAAATCAATTGATGGAACAGCTTCTCGATCTTTCCCGTCCTTCGCAAGTCACTCTTGCTGCCATTAACATTCACGAGGTGTTAGAGGACGTTTTGTTGCTCGAGACGCAGGCGTTGACTGGCAAAGAACTGCATATCCGCAAGCGCTTCGATCCGAGCTTGCCGCCGATTCGGGGAGATCGCGCTCAATTGACCCAAGTCTTCCTCAATTTGGTAAAAAACGCTTTTCAAGCGATGGACGCGGGCGGCGTGCTCACCGTGACGACACGATTGGAAACGGATTATCACATTCGCGAGCCGGGCACCGCGCCCAATCGTTTGATCTGGGTCGATCTGGCCGACGAAGGGTATGGTATCGCGGAAGAACACTTGGCGCATATTTTTTCACCGTTTTTCACGACCAAAGTAAACGGCACGGGTCTCGGTCTCGCGACCTGCTATCGCATCATGCGCGAGCACGGCGGCACCATTCGAGTGGAAAGTGCTACGGGAAAGGGAAGCACTTTCAGGGTTTCTCTGGTCGTGGCGGACTGAGCAAGATGGATCAAGGGAAAATTCTTATCGTTGAAGACGAAGAATCTCTGCGGTTCGTATTGCAGAAAGCTCTGGAAGCCGAAGGCTACTGGGTTCAACTAGCAGCCAATGGCGTCCTTGCGCGCGGGCTTCTGACGGACACTCATTTCGATGTCTCGCTCATGGATATCAAACTACCGGACATCAATGGCTTGGATCTCCTCAAGGAAATTAAAGAGCACGGTGTCGATACCGCAATCATCGTGATGACGGCGCAAAATACCATGCGTAACGCGATCGGCGCCATGAAAAACGGCGCCTTCGACTACATCACCAAACCCTTCGATCTGGAAGAAATGTTGGTGTTGGTCAAGCGCGCCATGGACAGCCGCAAGCTCACCCGCGACTTTCGCGAGCTCAAGGAAGAAGTCAAAAAGCGCTTTGAGCCCGGCGTCAATATTATCGGCACCAGCCCGAGCATGCAGAGGGTCTACAAAATCATCGGCCAGGTTGTCGACACCCAGGCAACCATTTTGATCTTGGGCGAGAGCGGCACCGGAAAAGAGCTCGTGGCAAAAACGATCCACTATAATTCGCCGCGCTGGAACCAGCCTTTTGTGGCCATAAACTGTGCCGCGATCCCGCGTGACTTACTTGAAAGCGAGCTCTTCGGTCATGAGAAAGGCGCTTTCACCGGCGCTCTCGACCGCCGCCTCGGAAAATTTGAGCTCGCCGAGGGCGGGACGCTATTTCTCGACGAAGTCGGCGATATTCCCCTCGATCTTCAAACCAAGCTACTGCGCGTCTTGCAAGACCACGAGTACAGTCGGTTGGGCGGCAGAGACATTTTAAAGGCCGACGTGCGTATCCTCGCCGCCACCAACCAGGACCTGGAGAAAGCGGTAAAGGAAAAACGCTTTCGTGAAGATCTTTATTTTCGCCTGAAGGTAATTCCGATTTATCTGCCGCCGCTGCGTGAACGACGTGGGGATATTCCGCTTTTAATCGGCTATTTCATCGACAAGATCAACCGTGAAATGGGTATCCAGATCTCGGGTGTTTCGCCGGAAGCGCAGCGACTGCTCGAAGCCCACGCTTGGCCGGGGAATGTCCGAGAGATGGAAAATACGCTCATCCGCGCCGCGGTTTTATCGTCCGGCCCGATTCTCTTTCCTAAAGATTTCACGCTGCAAACTAAGCCTGCGACGACTCTGGAAGTCGATCAATTGTCGCTGGAAGAGATTATTCGACACAAGCTCGAGGACTATTTCCGTCGCACGGAAGGCGTGGACGTGGATAATCTCTACTCGCTGGTGATCGAGCGGGTCGAGCGCCCGCTCATCGAGCTCACGCTTAAGAAAACCAAAGGCAATCAAATACGCGCCGCGCAGATTCTCGGCATCAATAGAAATACGCTGCGAAAAAAAATTACCGACTTGCGTATCGAGCTTAAGAAAGAAGCCTCTTGAGCCATGGCCTTGGAACTGCCGCCGCTCTACGCCATCCTCGATCCCGAGCACACCCGCGGTCGTCCCGCCGAGCGGGTTTTGATTGGCCTCCTGGAAGCCGGCGTGAGCATTTTGCAACTGCGAGTTAAATCGCTGCCGCCGGTTGATTTTCTCGCGCTCGCCAAGGACGCGCGGACGGCGACCCGGGCGCATGACTGCAAACTGATTATCAATGATCGCATCGACGTCGCGTTGGCTTGCGACGCCGACGGTGTTCATCTCGGGCAGGACGATCTCCCCTTAAGCGCTGGCCGAAAGCTGATGGGGAAAAAAATCGTCGGCATCTCGACTCATGATCTCGATCAGGCTCGCGCAGCGGAGTGCGGCGGCGCCGATTACATCGGCTTCGGTCCGATGTTCGGTACGCGGACGAAAGCGACCGTTTATGAAGCGCGCGGCCCCGAAATGCTGAAGCAAATTCGCGGCGCGGTGCGAGTTTCCATCGTGGCCATCGGCGGAATCACAGAAGAAAATGTTCAACAGGTCTGGCAAGCCGGCGCGGATTCCGCAGCCATAATCAGCGATATTCTTCATCACGACGATCCTGGCGCGAAAGTCACGCGTATCCTGGCGCAACGACAAAGTTACAGCTAACCGGACAAAGTCAGCGGAATCGTAGGATAAATGATTTTCGATCATCCGCCGGAAGACCGATACTTCGAAGATTACGTTCCCGGCGCGGTCCACGAATTCGGCTCCATCAGCGTCGATGAACAGGAAGTGATCGAATTCGGCAGGCGGTATGTGCCGCTCTCGTATCATATAGATAAGGAAGCGGCGCGAAAGAGTATTTACGGAGGTCTCATCGCCAGCGGTTGGCAAACCGCGGCACTGACGATGCGGATCTATACGGAGAATTATCTCTCTCATGTCGCCAATCTCGGCTCGCCCGGCGGCGATGAGTTGCGCTGGAACAGGCCCGTATTTCCCGGCGACCAACTCTCCGTACGCGCCACCGTAATGGAGGCGCGCCGCTCGGAATCGCGCCCCGACCGCGGCATCGTCCGCACATTCATCGAGGTGGTCAATCAGAACCGCGAAGTGGTGATGAGCATGAAGATGGTAAATTTCGTAAAATGCCGCAACCCTTAAAGGCAGAAGTGAAACTGCTAGGTTCAACAAACAACGCCGTTCATTGCCAGCGGCAACTCTTTTGAAAAGGGCTGCCATTCCGGCGAGCGCTGGCTCATGAAGCACTGTGTGGAGCGCGGTATCGAAGTCAACCTGAAGTGCACCCCTCCGGTATTTCTCCTGTTACTTGAGGGTCAGACGCCCACCGGCGTGACTGAGCGTCAAATCGACAGACAAGCGACGCGCCCCGACTTCAGCCGGATTCGCTGTCCGATCTGTAAGTGGCAGCCCAAACCGGCGCATCGCTGGTTTTGCGCCAGCTGCAAGTATCCTGAATTTTTCGAGGGAGGCTGCGGAATGTGCTGGAACACTTTCAGCACTCGGGGCCGCTGTCCGGGTTGCGGCCATCAATGGCGCTGGACGGCATGCTTGAACTGCGCACAATGGTCGCTCCACGAACACTGGTACGAAAAAAATTCCATGAACTGAAATTCGCCTCCTTAAAAATCCTCGCGCACACGCAGGTAGCTGGCAAACCGCGGCAGGCCCGTTTTGGTGAGACCGCGATACGTGTACGTAATCATTGTGCCGACGGGCGGCGGATTCTTTCGAGTGGCATCCTTGAAGCCAGTGCCGATTTGAAAAACCTTGCCTTCGGGCGTTTTCACGCGCAAAGCGCCCATCATCCCTTGGTATTTTCCTTTGCCGGGAATGTGCTCGATCACCACGGCTTCGGTATCTTGTAACGGCTTAAGCTTGAGCAGCACGTCGCTGCGTCCGGTCGAATAGGGCGCGTCGGCCAGATGCAGCATGAGCCCTTCCCCGCCGCCGCGTACAACTTTGTCGAGCTTACGTTTGAGCTCCGCGCGATCTGTTACATGAAACTGCTCGACGGCGATGAGCTGCGGCCATTTGACTCGGGCAACGATTTCTGCGATCCGGCGCGCGCGCTCGGCGAACGTCCCGGGAGCTTCAGGCAGCTCGAAAATCATATATTGGATCTGCCGCCACTCTGCATCGTCAGGCTCAGTCTTTCGCACGATTCCCGAAAGGAACTCAAACCGCCCGCGCCCCAACCAGAGCTCGCCATCGAGCGGCTCGCGCGGCAGTTTGGCGATAAACCATTGTGGAGCGCCGACCGCGCGACCGCTCCTAAAGCGCAGCGTTTTGCCGTCCCAGACAGCGCGCACCCCGTCGTATTTTTCACTGACCAGATAGTTGGCTAGATTGATTTCCGGGCGGAGCTCATTGGCGAGCAGCAAAGCCGGCGGCGCGCTTGCGCCCGCACTCTGAGCGACCCTCACGCAGGCAAGGAGCGTCCACAGGACGGCAAGCGAGAGTCGTTGATGCTCGCCTGAGGTTATCGATGAGTTCGCGATGTGAGTGATCCTGAAACGCACTCCCGCCAGATCAGGCTCGCTAAGCCTCGTCCGCATCATCGAAGGTATAATCGTCGCGTTCCGTGTAGTTCTCGAAACGAGTGTATTCTCCGATGAAGGTCAAGGTGACCGTGCCGGTGGGCCCATTGCGTTGTTTCTCCACAATGACTTCCGCTTTGCCTTTGACGTCCTCGTTGCTCTTGTCATAGACCTCTTCGCGGTAAATGAACATGATGACATCAGCATCTTGCTCGATGGCGCCGGATTCTCTGAGATCCGACATCTGGGGCTTTCTGCCGGTCCGATCTTCCACTTTTCGATTAAGTTGCGATAACGCGATCACCGGGACATTGAGCTCCTTGGCGAGGGCCTTCAATGACCGCGAGATCTCGGAAATTTCTTGCTCGCGATTGTTGGCATTCCCCATGCCGCGCATGAGCTGGAGATAATCGACCACGATCAGGCCGACCTTCTTTGAGCGATCGCGCAAGAGCCGGCGCGCTTTCGCGCGCAACTCGAGTACGGAAATCGCCGGAGTATCGTCGATATAAATCGGCGCTTCGTGGAGCCGCCCCGCCGCTTTGGCGAGTTGCGGAAAATCCCGCTCGCCCAGATACCCCGAGCGTACTTTAGAGCTATTGACCCGTGCTTCCGAGCAAAGCATGCGCAAAACCAGTTGCTCCTTGGCCATTTCCAGAGAGAAAATCGCCGCACCGACGCCGTTGTAGGCGGCGTTGGCGGCCATGTTCAGCGCAAATGCCGTCTTTCCCATGCCCGGCCGGCCGGCGATGATAATGAGATCTGCCGGTTGCAGACCCGCAGTGAGCTTGTCGAGGTCTTCATAACCGGTCGGCACACCGGTAACCATCTCTTTGCGTTGATAGAGCTTGTCAATGGTTTTCAGGGTGTCGGTGATCATATCGCCGACCGCCATAAACGCAGCTTTGATCTTCTTCTCCGAGATGTCGAAGATCACTTTCTCCGCGCTGTCGAGAAATTCTTCGACATTGCCCTGCTCTTCGTAGCCGCGCGTAGCGATCTCGGTCGCAGTGGAAATCAGGCTTCGGAGGATCGCTTTCTCACGAACGATCCGCGCATAGTAGGAAATGTTGGCTGCGGTCGGAACAAAATCGGCGAGGGCCGCCAAATAAGCGCTGCCGCCAACCGCCTCGAGCTCGTTTTTGCTCTTTAAAAAATCGCTGAGCGTGATCAAATCCACCGGCTCGTTACGGTCGGTGATGTCGATCATGGCGCGGAAAATTTTCCGATGGGATTCGCGGTAGAAGTCTTCGGCCCGAAGAACCTCGATCACTTGGTTAATGGCTTCGTTCTCGAGCAAAATTCCGCCCAGGACCGACGACTCTGCCTCTAAATTTTGCGGCGGGATTTTGCGCAGATTATCGTCTAATGTAGCCATTTCAAAATTTTCCTGACGAATGCCGCGAGAAAACCGACGCGCGGCGCACGCGAAATTTTTTGGTTACGCGAATGTAAAGAATTTAAATTAAAAAGCAAGCGAAATTTTACCGCGGTGAAAAAATTTCTCGCCTCGCAATAAAGAAATCGTTGCGGGAAAAAACTTTTTTCGCTAGGTGCATAGGGTTCTACACAGGCAGCGAACAGCTTATTTACAGGTTATTCACAAACCGGCTGGGCAGAGCTGAACGCGTCAAGGATGGTGCGCGTCTTTGCTAGGCGCAACTTCGCTCGGATGCGAAGCGGTTACGGTTGTGTGAATTCCGCCGCGGACGTTGAAATCGCCGATCACCGTCATTTTACGCGGGTGACACGCAGCCACCAGATCGTCGAGGATCTTATTGACGACCGCTTCGTGGAACGTGCCTTGATCGCGAAAAGACCAAAGATAGAGTTTCAGCGCTTTTAACTCGATGCAGAGTTTGTCCGGAATGTATGTGATTTTTATTGTGGCGAAATCGGGCTGACCGGTGCGCGGGCACACACAGGTGAATTCCGGACATTCCATATGGATTTCATAATCGCGTTCCGGTCTCGGATTGGAAAAAGTTTCCAACTGGGTGCTTGGGGAAATTGCCACAGCGCTATTCTACCTCGTGGCAAAACCGTTTCCAAATTGCCGAGTTAACTTGACTTGGCTGAGCCTCGATGATAGCCAAAAACACAGCAATTTCGGGAGAATTATGTGAGCACGCTAACAGAACCGAAGGCAGGGGAAAAACTCAGCGAGTCGCAAGCCAAGACTTACGTCGACTACCTCTATACAACGCTCTACAAATACGCACACGAGAAGATCTATAAGGGCGTCTTCATGACGCAGCTCCGCGAAGGCAAGCTGCCACTCCCGGTCATGCGCCAATTTTTCAAAAACTGGGGACACTTTTCCTTGGAGGTCAACGCGCTCAACGCCGTCTCTTACTACACTCATTTGCCTTTTTTCGTGCGGCATTTCGACTTGCTTGGGCCGTTCTGTGCGAAGATCGCGGACGAATTGATTTCGCCGCGCGCTCCAGGGCACGTGCTAGTGCTGCTGCAAACCGCGGAAAAAATGGGTCTCAACAAGAGAGAAATGCTCGAGGAACCGTATCTTCCCGCTGCGCGAGCGATCAACGACTTCTGTCATAAAATCTTCATCGACGGCTCCATCGTCGAGCTTTGGGGACTGCACGTGTTCGAGGAATCATTGTCCATGTGGTCCGGACAATGGTTCACTGCGTTGACGACTCATTACGGATTTTCCAAAGCGGATGCGATTTATTTTTCCACCCACGAAGAAGCGGATATGGACACGCACAAACTCGGCGAGGGTGGCGAAGAAGCGATGGGACATGGCGCGTTCAACCGTACGGTCCTGACTCGCGCGCTCCAGGAAAGCATCGAATTTCGTGCCGGCTATTCCATGGAATATTGCGCCCTGACGATGGTCGATCTGCACGCTCAGATGAAGCAAGCCGCACTCGACAACCCGTACAATCCCTAGGGCGAAAGATTTTTCGCCCTAGGTGCCTATTTTTGTGTTGTGATGACCGATAGCGAACTCGATCCCCTGCGCGCCCTCCTTGTCAAGTCGGCGTCGCAGGGACGCAGCGCATTGTTGCCGACGTTACATGCGGCGCAGCGACTCTACGGCTGGTTACCGGAAGAAGTTGCCGCAGAAGTGGCGCAAGCTTTACGCGTGCCCCTCGCCGATGTCT
>DATIEH010000035.1:0-6941 GCA_035455905.1 Binatia bacterium
CACAGAAGATCGAGCGAGCCGAAGGCTTGCAACGTGGCGTCGACGGCCGCCGCCGCGCCCGGTTCGGAACCGATGTCGGCTTCGACGACTCTGACGCGATCGCCGAATTGCGCCAGCGCCGCCCGGGCACTTGCACAGGCTTGCGCATCGCGATCGACGGCGACGACTGAGCCGCCGAGCGCGAGAAAATGGCGGACGATCCCAAGCCCGATCCCCGAAGCGCCACCCGTGACGACGCTCGAGCGCGGATGATTAGGAAGCTCGGCCCGACGCATAGGCGGCTAGCTCAGGCGCGGCTGTGGCCACTTGAATCGGCCGTCGAGCGTAGGCGGTTTGACGCCGGACGCCTGGTAGGACCACACACCGATCTGATCAGACCAGATGCGGTTGACCGCCTGGCGATCGCGGATCGCGTCCAGGCAGGCGTCCTGCTTCTCCTTCGTGTCGGCGTACTTGGCGAGAATATCGAGTGGCGCGTCGCCGTGACCGCCGTCGGACGAATCCGCTTCATCGGCCGCATCCCAGTGCGCTAGAGCCCTATCGTCAAGCTTCAGCTTGTCCCAGTTCTTGCGAGATGTGCGGGCGCGCTCACCGACCCGCTTGATCATCGCCTTGCCGCGGGCGACCTCGTTGCCGGCGATGCTCGCAAAGGCTTCGAGCCAGGGGCGATAGCGGCTCACATATTCGCAATAGGTGATGCGCATCTTGGTGATCGGCGCGCCCTGATAGTCGTAGATGTAGTCGCGATCGAGGCCGAGCGCGACCGCGAAATCGACAAGGCTTTCGTAATGGCCGGTGACGATCGTCGGATCGCGCACTTCCTCCACGAAGGCATTTTCGATCAGATACTGCCGCACTTCGAGGATCGGGCAGTTGCCGGCGATGTTGGTCAGCCAGCGCGGAAAGTTCGCGGCGAACACGCAATGTTCGAGCGCATAGACACGCGCTCCTTCACGGGTCATGTGATTGGCGTTGTAGGTCTCGAGCAGGGTCGGGACGGTCCATCGCCCTTCCTCCAATACATCGAGAATGGCTTCTTTGAACTGCTCTGCACTACGCATATAAAATTCCCCCTGGTAGGAATGCGCTGATTGCAAAAGACGAAATTGCTCCTTCAACGTTCGTTAAATCATGTCGCAAAGACGGGCGACTTTACATCCTTGAGCTCCTTTGCGAATTCGTCCGAACCATCGACTACTTACATCGATCATGTGTGTCCTAGACGGGCATTGAGCCGTTGATCGGCCGGTTTGTGGTGGCTCTCTTCAATTCTCGGTACACACGCGTTTTGGCGATCGATGGCGCGTCGCTTTATCTTTCGCCTATTCAAATGCAGCTATAACAGCCTCTATTACAATGCTAGGCGACAAACAGAATTTGATCCAATAAAAGAGTCGATGCCAGAAAAATGGCGATCCTTTTAGCGATCAGCCAGCACCGATTTCACAAACCCGCTCTGATCCAGCTCGCGGACAATTCGGCTGTCAGCGAAATCTTCCGGCTTTGCAGTTTTGGCTTTTGGGTTTGTCTGCTCCAAGCCTTTGAGCAGGCTGGCGATGCCCGGCACCGAAGGATACGGCGGGATCACGAAATTGCTCTTGATGATCATGTCGTAGCTTTCCTCGAGCAACTCGCGATCGTCCGTACGAAACGTTCTTCCCATCGCTTTGAGCGCAAACGTTTTATCTTTTTGAGCGCGCGCCGCCCCTTCGATGTAAGCCTGCATGAAACGCCTGACGGTGTCTTCATTGGTTTTTAGATAACGCCTCGTGGTCACCACGCCGTTGATATGATACTCGGCGTCGAGCTTCGACATATCGAGCAATTCTTTGAGCTTGGCTTTTTTAGCCTGCAACGTCGCTGGCGGGCTCAGCGCGGCGGCGTGAATTCTTCCACTGAGAATCGCCGTCACGGTTTCCGCCGGCCCGCCGGTTTGGACCATCGTAATGTCGCGCTCCGGATCAATGCCATAAAAACGTAACGCGAATCGTGAAGCGAGATCGGACAGCGTGCCGAATCGGGTGGTGCCGAACACTTTGCCCTTTAGATCTTCCATCCGGCTAATTTCCGGCCGGCCATAGATCCAAAAGAGAAACTTCTTCACGATTGTCGCAATAATTATGGTATCGGCGCCCGAAAGATTCGCTTGAATCGACGCTGCGCCGCCGAGTTGAATGATCGGCAATTCGCCGGCAAGCATCGCCTGCAGCGCCAGCGAGCTTCCTGGAATACTGATCGCTTCGACGCTCAACCCGTGCTTCTCGTAAAGGTTGCCTTCCTTGGCAAACCACATGGACATCTGTGTTGCGGAAGTCGATCCGCCGCCGACCCGGATTCGCTCAACTTTTTTATCCTGAGCCGATGCCACATGCGCAACTGCAACACCTATAAATAATCCGATGCCGGCAATCGATCGTATTCGCATCCTTGGAACTCCATTCCTTGGCGAAAATCTCATGAGGCGCGAGATTATAGAGAGGAAGGCGGCAGAGTCAAGGCATTCGAGCCTACGGCTCCTCCGCTCAACTTACAAAGACGGAAGTGAAGACTTTCCGAGACTTAGGACTTTAAAAAATCGGCCACCAATTTGTTGAACCGTTCCGCCTGGTCCCATTGCACCCAATGGGCGCACTGGTCGAAAAGATGAAATTCGGCATTCGGGATAAGGCCAAAGAGGAGAATGCCGCGCTCCACCGACACGCCGCGGTCTTGCGCGCCCCAGAGAAGCAGCGTCTTCTTCGTCAAGCGACGTAACTCGTCAAACAGCGGCCGTGGCGGCTTGACACCGCGGCGCAATCGGGCGGCCTCGGCATTTTTTTCGATGCTCATCTCGTGGCGTGCGCGCACCAACTCCTCCGTCACCAGATCTTTGCGAAATAGCGTTCCGAACGTGAGCGCTCGCATATTCTCGAGGCTCGGGACGTATTCACGCAATTCTTCGGAGTGCTTCTGTCCCAAAGCTTGCGACTCCGCCGATCCCTTGGGCGCCAGTGTACCGCTCGTAGTTGTGACGAATTTGTCGACCCTGGGATCTTCCAGCGCAAGACGCGCGGCGATATACCCGCCGACGGAATTGCCGACCACGTGATACCGTTCGAGCTTTAAGCCGTTAATGAACGCCTTGGCGTGAGTCACCCGATATTCGATTGAAAGATCACTGGGATTCTCGGTGCGGCCGAACCCGGCTTGGTCGTAGGCATAAACGGTAAACCCGGCGGCGGCGAGCGGCTCGAGGTTGAGTTGCCAGTTGATTTGAGCCGAGGCGCCCGGCGCCGCGCCATGGAACAGCACGACGGGAAAGCCGCTGCCGTGCTTTACATAAAAAGTTTTCAGACCATCGGCCTGAATATAGCAGTCCATAAGCTTGAGCTATTTTCTCAGGCCCGCCTCCGCGTAGCGTAGCACCTTGCCCCCTTTTGGCGCGCGGGTCGGCCCGTAGGGCGTATCTTTCTCGATATAGATGCACGAGCCTGTCGTGTATGTCGTGCCGCCGATTTCGACCTCACCTTCGAGGACGTAAAACATCTCGTGATAAGGATGGCTATGAACGGGAATATCCGTATCCGGCCCCCAGTGGCGGATCATCACCTCCGGCCCAATTCCTCCGGGCGATACATGCAGCCATTTGGTATAACCGCGCCCGCTTTTTTTCTTTTCGACATCTTTTTCATTGACTGAAAATATCGCCATCACTCCTCCAGTTTGGAAGGGAATTGCTCACCCCGAAGACATGAAGACCACGGAGACTAAAGTTTGTCCGAACCTTCATGTCCCTCTGCGCTTCGTGTTTAAACCTATCATCCCGCAGCTGCGCTTTTCCCCAGATTACGTTCGCTCTCCGGCACCCATTTTTCGTATGCGGGAATCACGATCAACTTGTTCTTCTCTGGATCGCGTATGATGCATCTCGGATCTTCGCCACGTCTCACCTTTTCAATCTCGCTTAGATACATCTGGCGCAGCTTGATGATGCCGTCGTCGATTGCCGGCCCCAGGTTTTCGTTCTCGCGATCGGCGATGGGCGGCATACTGTCCACCACCATTCCGTCTTCGATAAAATGGAGCGGCGGAATTTCGTAGCCCAATTCAGGGTTGTCGGAATTCCGGTACTCTTTGTAAGGCACGATGAATTCCTGTGGCGGCTTCCAGCGCCGGCTGAACGGATCGCCTTCGTACTTTCCCGGATTGTCCGATGGTTTGAAGCGCACGCGCATCAGCAATGTGTGGGTGTCGTCGATCGGCACGCTCCAACGCGCCGCCGATACCGGTGTGCCAGCCTTTCCGCCCGCCAAGTATCTCCCACCGCTGCCACCGCAGCTGATTCCCGGCATTAATAAATGATGCTCACGGTAATTCAGCACGCCGGGCTCTTTGGTCTTTCGATAAGCTTTGTACACCATGCCCCATTCGGTTTCGTGAAATCCTAATTCGGGCTCGGTGCTCATGATGTCGGGCCACGCGCCGCCGTGAGTGAAGCTCGGATGTACCGGATCCATGCCGTTTTCGACGCACTGCAGCCAATTGCAATTTTGAAATCCCTGTATGGTGATGTAGACATCGCCTTCGCCGACGAGAAAATTATAGCGCGGCACCAACGGCGCCGGCGCCGGCCCGAAATACGCGAAAATCAAACCGCCGAGTTCTTCGACAGGATATGCCGGCACGCGAATATCTTGTTTCTTGAGCGGACTGTCGGCAGACTCGCCGGGAATTTGCACGACCTTGCCGCTTCTGTCGTAGAGCCAGCCATGATATCGGCAACGAACTCCGTCGCGCTCGATATCGCCGAGGCAAAGATTGGCGCGGCGGTGCGCGCAATACGCGCCGATCACTCCCACTCGCCCGGTTGCATCTCTGAAGAGAACCAGATCCTCGCCGAACACACGAATGAAAGTCGGCCTTGTTTTCAAATGCGCAGAGATACCGATGGGCCACCAGTAGCGACGTAAAAACTCGCCCATCGGCGTGCCTCGCCCGGTACGAGTGAGAATCTCATTTTCTTCTTTGCTGGTCTTGTACATCATCAAACCTCAACGCCGTGGATCACAGAGGGGCAACTCGACGTAGCTTCTTCAGTTTGCTAGCACTTTCTTCATCCGCTCGACCACATCCGGCGGTTGGATAACGACTTTTTTCGCGATCGCTTCCAGCTCTTGCCCGGTCACCGGCTCGACCTCCCAGTTTCGCTTCTGTGCTTCATCCTTGAACTCGGGGTCTTGGAGCGCCTTCATCAACGCTTCACGCAGAATTGCCAAGCGGTCGGCCGGGAGAGCCGGCGGCGCGATCAGCGGACGGCCAATCGAATCGGGCGCCATCAGCACCACCGCCAAACGCCGGGTCACGTCTGGTGCTTTTCGCTTATCCAAGATCTCGTTGACCGTCGGCACATCAGGCAATCGAGGGTCTCGCTTGGGACTGCCGTGCACGAGCACGCGCGTGAAACCCGATTTTGACCACGTGCGCGTCGGCTCGCTCCCGAAATATCCTTCCAGGCTGCCCGCGCGGCACTGCACTTCGCCCTTTTGCATCGCCAGGTCGATCTCCGCTGCGCCGGGATATCCGGTGACGATGCTGAATTTCACGCCTGCGACTTCCTCGATCAATCTCGGAAAATAATGCCCCACCGTGCCGAGGGCCGTTGCACCGCAGCGCGGCTGTTCGGCTGCACTATGCAAGTCCTCTAATGTCTTATAGGACGTATCGCTACGGCTATAGATGATCCGCACGGTGCGTTCCGGCGAGCCGATCCAGCTGAACTTCGCCCAGTCGAACTTGACCTCTTTCATGTCCGTGAGCTGATTGAAATAGAGCCCTGGTGTGACAAATCCGATGGTCAAACCATCGGGCTTGGCGATGTTGTAAATATAATTCGCGGCGCTGAGCGATCCGGCACCCGGCATGTTCTGCGAAATGATACTCGGCTTCCCCGGAATATGCGGCGTCATGGCGCGCGCCAGAGCCCGCGCCCACAAGTCGCTGATGCCACCGGGCGAAAACCCGAGCACTAAGCGAATCGTCTTGTCCTCGAAAAACGGCTGCTCCGCGCGCACCCCAGGGACGAGATTCAACGCGAATAGCAAGCACAATGCGATGCGCTTCATTCTTTGAAGTCCATGCGCGAATCCCAGGAGCGTAGCATGTCGAGCTCGTCGAGCGCTTCTTTCAGATATTTGAAGTTGTAGTAGTCGCTCACCGGCTTTTTGGGCAAGTTCCACTCCTTCGTATAAAAATCAACTTTTCGTTGATAGGCTTCCAGATCCAGCACCGGTCCCCATTCCTTGTGCACCTCATCGTAAGCGAGACTCGCAAGCTCGCGATTGATGAAATGGTTGTGGCGCAGAATCGAATCGAGAGTTTCTTCCTTGCTGTACTTGGCGACCATGACCCCTCTTAGCAGCGCTCGCACCATGCCTTTAACCACGAGCGGTTTCTCCGCAATCACAGCCGGGGAGGTGGAAAATCCGGCTTCGGGAATCGAAAAGAGATCACGGCAGGACTTGAGGGCATGACCGCCCATCTGTACCGCGATGTTCCAGTGCGGCGGATCGCAGCACACCGCGTCGACTTCGCCTTTTTCAAACAGCGCCAAACGAAACCGCTCCGTGTTCGGCGGTTTGCCGCGGCTATCGATCCAGGTGACATCCTTTTCCGGATCGACGCCGAAATGGCGCATCACCATCTTTGCATCCATGCTTGAGCCGCCTTTTAGATCGCCGGCGATCTTTCTACCTTTGAGATCTACAACGTCTTTGACGTAGGGCTTGGCGACAAATACATGGGCTGTGCGGTTGGCGATAGAGACAACGTTCACCTCACCATCGATATGATCGCGGTTCTCCAGCACCGAGCGAAACGGCGGCGAACCGCCGGGGGATTGAAAAATAATCGCGCCGTCCTTGCGCCATTGATGGCGCGGATGCTGGCTGTCGGGGATGCCTTGG
>DATIEH010000036.1:0-9279 GCA_035455905.1 Binatia bacterium
GGAATTCTGATGATTGAAACGGTGGTCCGCCGAAGCATCTCGTGGTCAAGCACCGAAAACCGCAGATGCTTCGCTAGCGCCGCTCAGCCCGCCGGCATGTACTTTCTCGCTTGAAATAGAGTATTGTTTTCGGTGAGCAACCGAGACTTTGTCAGGAGAACCCCGCCATGATTAAAATCGCTCATTTCATCAATCAATTTTTTGCGGGGATCGGTGGAGAAGACCAGGCAGACTTGGCGGTTTCGACCAGTGACAGCAGCATTGGAGCGAGCCGAGCTTTGGCGCAAAAACTTGGCGATCAAGCGCAAATCGTGCGCACGGTTTATGTGGGCGATAATTATTTTCACGAGCACAAAGATGAGGCGCTGAAGGAGATCATCGATGCAATACGCGCCGCGGAGCCGGACGTTTTGGTTGCGGGTCCGGCGTTCAACTCCGGCCGGTACGGCTTTGCTTGCGTCGAGATCTGCAATGCTGTCGCCAATGAGCTTGGCATTTTGGCATTAACCGCGATGTACGAGGAGAATCCAGGCGTCGGCCTCTATCGAGAATTTCTTAATGCGCGGCTTTTTTGTTTACCGACAACGGAGTCGACCACCGGCATGAATGACGCGATGACGCGACTGGCCAGCTTCGCAGTCCGACTCGGGCGTGCGGAAGAGATCGGTCCGGCGTCGAAAGAAGGCTATATCGGCCGTGGGATTCGCCGGTTGGTGAAAACGGACCGGACCGGCGCCACCCGCGCCGTCGACATGCTGCTAAAAAAAATCGCCGGCGCGCCTTTCGAAACAGAGCTTCCCATGGAGGTATGGGAAGATGCGCCCGCAGCGCCGCGGCTGGGCAATGTTAAAGACAGCAATATTGCCGTGGTGACTACGAGCGGAGTGGTTCCCTGGGGCAATCCGGATAAATTCAAAACCTACCGCAATACCTACTGGCGTAAGTACAACATCGCCGAATTGAAAGAGCTCGAGCCAGGCAAGTGGGAAGCGGTGCACGGCGGCTACAACGTCGCTTATATGAATCAGAACCCACACTATGGAGTGCCGCTAGATGCCCTGCGAGGGCTGGAAGCCGAGGGAGCGATCGGGCCCGGAAAGCTCTATCCTGCGTATTACGTTATTCCTGGAAATCAGGGATCACCGGCGGTGATGCGCCGCGTCGGTCAGGAGATTGCCGCCGACTTGAAAAAGGACAACGTCGAAGGTGTGATTTTCGTCGCCACGTGAGGAACATGCAGTCGCAGCGGCGCTGTGATGAGCAAGGAACTCGAGAAAGCAGGGCTACCGGTGGCGTTGATCAGTGCGATGTTTCCAGTGGCGCAGCAGGTGCGCGCCAATCGGATCGTGAAAGGCGTGAGCATTCCGCATCCTTGCGGCGATCCCAATCTCTCAAAAGAGCTCGATGCGCGTTTACGCCGCGAAATCATTCGCACTGCGCTCAAAGCTCTCGAATCCGACGTCGAAGCCCCGACGGTATTCTCGCCCGAGGCCGCCATGGGCGGATGACGCTGCCGCCTCAAATCAAAAGCCTTTGCTTCGATTCCCGCGGTCGGTTTTTCGGGCGATTCATGAATCGCCCTACGATGTACCCTGATGTTTCAACACGCGCGTTGTTCGCGTCAACGTTGACTCCGTGGAATCGCCAACCTATATCTAATGGGATGAATTTCGGAGGTTATGCATACTGATGGCGCGGAAAACTATAAAGTTCGGCTCCCACTATTTACCCACGTACGTTCCAGAACTCGACGGCTCGGTGTCGGAATTCTATGAGAAAATGTTTAAGCAGATGGAGGAGATGGACCGCCTCAATTACGATCATATCTGGGTGACCGAGCATCATTTCGCACATTACGGCGGCGACCTGCCGCACCCGCCGACTTTCATGTCGGCGATCGCGCGCACGACCCAGAGGATTCGGCTGGGCGTCGCCATCAACGTCTTGCCGTTACATAATCCCATCGATGTGGCCGAATCGTATGCCATGGTGGATGTCATTTCCAACGGCCGGTTGGATTTCGGCGTCGGCAAGGGCAGCGAAGCGCACGAGTACAAAAAATTCGGCGTCGATCAGAAGCAGGCGACGAGCCGGATGTATGAAGGTGTGCAGGTGATGCTGCAAGCTTGGTCAGACAAAGCGGTGAGTTTTTCCGGCGAATTTTACCGCTACCAGAATGTTCCGGTGTTTCCTAAACCGGTGCAGCGGCCTCATCCTAGATTCTGGGTTGGTTGCGCGCGCAGTGAAGATAGCTTTCGTTGGGCCGGAGAGAACGGATTTCATTTGATGACTTTGCCCTATCTTTACCGCGAGCCGCAGATGCTGCCGAATTTTATCAAGGCGTATCGGAGCGCCTTGGCGGCTGCCGGCCATGATGCCGGCAAGCAGGAGATCCTAGGCAAATTTCACATTTACGTGTCGAGCAGCCTGGAAGACGCGATCCGTGAAGCCGAGCCTTATCTGATCAACTACTTCGATGTGCACAAGGCAGCCGATCTCGACCGCCAGGAACAGGGCTTATTGACGCAGCGTGACGCGCGGACTCAGTTGGAGCAAGGTTTTGTGCTCGCTGGCGATCCCAAACGGGTCGCCGACACAATTCGCAAGTGGAGCGACGAGGTCGGACTGACGACGATCTCCGGCACGTTTCATTTCGGCGGTATGCCGCAGCATCTAGCCTTAAAGAACATCCGCCTTTTTGCCGAGAAAGTGATGCCGGAATTCAAGTAGGATCCGAGGGCACGTTCAAGTCGTTGAAGCCTGTATGCGGAGCGGAATCAAGAATCCGCTTCAGCGCGCGGGTAAATAGGAAAAGTCGAACACCTGATTGGGCGTAATCTCCTTGGTAATGCCCTCGGTTTGTCTGGCGTCGCGGATGGTGTCGGCGATCAGTTGCGCATCGACTTTGCCGTCCGCGGTTTCGACTTGTTTGTGCTGGTCAAAAATCTGTGAAATCAAGTCGTCGTCTTCCAAGCGCATCGCGCGTTTGATCGTCGGCATGACTTTCGCCTTGTTTTCCCTAGCAAAGGCTCTGGCGCGCATCAGTGCGCGGGTTAGCCGTCGCACTTGATCAGGTGCGCGTTCGAGGGTTTCGCCAAGCGTTGCGACGCCCGTGCTCGGCAGTCGTACGTAATTTCCCGAGAACCCCAAGTTGTTCAAGCCTTCGCGATACGCCAGGAAGTTAAAGGGCGGGTTGAGCATGGCTGCAGCCACCCGCTTGGCCTTCAAAGCCGAGATCATCGCGGTCTGGCCAGGGATGGTGATGATCGTGATTTGATTGAGATCGAGTTTCGACTGCGTCAACATGCGGCGCATGATGATGTCCTGAAGGCCGCCGCGGGAAGAGATCGCCACCACTTTGCCTTGCAGCTCCGGGATCGAGTTGATTCCGGGCGCGCCGACGAGGTCCTGCAGCGGTCGGTCGACGAACAACATGACGACCCGCACGTTGATGCCGCGGAGCGCCGCCGCGACGGCGGAGCCGATGGTTGCGGCATACTGGATGTCGCCGGCGAGCAGAACCTTGATGTTGAGCGACGCCGGCATCACCACCATCTCCGCGGTAAGCCCCTCTTGTTGAAAGAAGCCGTGATCCCGCGCGACAAAAAACGGCATCGCCGTGATGGTGACGGACGGCAAGCCGATTTTTATGTTTTCGGCCCAGGAAATTGAACGGACTGATCCAACCGATCCGACGGATAGGACCAGTATCAAAAAAAATTTCCGCATGGGGTGGTTCTTCAATCCAAGGGATAAAGCCGGCGCGCGTTGGCGTTTAAAATTTTTCGTTTGGTGGTTTCACTGAGCTGCGCGTGGTTGACGATCGGCTCCGAGGCGCCGGGAAAGCGGCTATCGAAATGACTGTAATCAGAAGCGAAGACGATCCAATCATCGCCGATGACGTCAACCACGTGGGAAAGCTCTTTCTCGTCAGGCTCGCAGGAGAAATAGATTTGGCCGCGCTGCATGAGTTTGCTCGGCTCAGTCTTGAGCCCGGGGAGTTGCACGCCGAGCACTTCGTAATGCTCATCCATTCTTTCCAACCAGTATGGAACCCAGCCGCAGCCCGATTCCAGAAAGACAAAGCGCAACTTGGGAAAGCGCTCGAGCACGCCTTCACCGATGATCACGGATAAAGCGATCATCTGCTCGAACGGATGGCCGAACAAATGAGAATAAAAAAACTTGTCGACACGCTCCGTGCCCACCGCATCGGAGCCGTAGCGACCGAGGAACATGTGCACGCAGATGGGTATATTGAGTTTTTCCGCTTCGGCATAGAGCGGAAAATAGTATGAATCGCCGAGATGACGGCCTTTCACATTGGGAAAGAGCGATGCGCCGATAAAACCCAAATCGATCACGGTTCGGCGCAGCTCGTCCACGCTGGCTTCGATATCCTGTTGCGCCAAGGCAGCCGTGCCTTTGATGCGCTTGGGATCTGCGGCGCAATATTCGGCAAGCCAGGTATTGCGCGCCGTCGCCAGGGCTGCAGCGAGACCCGCATCCCCCAAAGCAGGAAGCGTCCCGGCCAGTCCCGCGCCAAAAAGAACCGCGACATCGATTCCCTCGCTGTCCATATCGATTATGCGCGCTGTGGGATCCGTCATTCCCGGACGGCGCGGATGCGGACGGTTATAGGGACCTCCGACGCCGATCCCCAAACCGCTCGGTCGAGGCCAGGCTTTGCCTTCGATAATCGTCCTAAGCTGGCCATTGCCGCTCGGACGTCGTTCAGGCGCCTGGCTTTTATAGTGCGCGGGCAAGCGCTCTTTCCAGTCGATATGGTTTTCTTCAACATGGCCGTCGGCATCGACGGTTGGAAATCTAGCCATCGCAGGCTCCCTACAATCAGGTGTTCAACAGCGCCGGAAAAAAGACTTCGTCGATCTTTGCGCGTTTTTGCGTCAATCCTTCCTCGTTGGAGTTGCGAAACAGCATTTCCAACATGGGGCGATTCCTGGTGATGCCAAACGGAAACGGATCGGCGCCGAAAACGGCTGCCTGGCTCGCGCGATTATGCGATGGAAAATAAAGGTAGGCCGGACTGCCGAAATTTCCGCTTTCATAGGCGGCCTGCTTGCTCTCAGTAAAAACTTTGTACAGCTCGGCCGCGAGCCAGGGGTGCTCTTCGAGCAAGCGGCGTTGGGCGACGATCACATGGTTAGCTGGAACAATACCGGTTTTTTGAAAAAAGGCTTCCACAACCGAACGGCCACCGTCGCGAAAGAGTCTTTTCAAGCGCGGGTTGCCCTCGAGCGGTGTGCCGCCGTAGCGATCCATATTCAGCTTATAAAGTTTTGGATCGTGGCGCGGCTCGAAACCGTAGGCGGTGTCGATCTCGCCGCGATCGAGCATGACGTCGAAAGTCTGCGCGGTTGTGAGCCAAGTCATCGAGATGCCCGGCGGCGGCGTGGCGTCAATATTCAGCATGCCGCCGTGGCTCAATTCCGGGACGCGGCCGATGAACCAGGAGATCTCACGCGGCTCAATGGAAGAAAGCTCGCGCAGAAAAATTCTCATCCAGAGCGCCGCCGTCATCACATAATCGGGGACACCCACGCGCTTGCCTTTAAAATCGGCCAAGCTCGCGATACCCGACTGCGTGCTGACGAACAGACCCAACCAAACGAATGCTTTGGCCGGAAAGATAGGCAGCGCCGTCCACTGCCAGCGATCGCCGCGGGCGCGCTCGCGCGTGATGAGATACTCGGACAGAGACATTTCGAAAACGTCAAACTCATCGTTTTTCAGATTGCGGAAAAAGAGTTCCGGCGGCGTAGTGACGGTCATGTCGAGATCGAGCCGTGGCGACTTAACGGTTTTGTCAACGAGCGGCTCGAAACGTGGATTTTTGGTGACGCCGACTTTCAGTTTGAGCATAGAGGAATTCCCGCTGGCATTATTTATCCTACATACGACGAGCCGGCGGAGAACTCAAACTCTGCTGTTCGCAGCGGTCGTTCGTGGGCTGATTGTTTCTCGTAAACTTTACGGCGCGGTGTTTTTGGAACTTTCGCCGTGAAATACGTATTCTAATGTCCGTACGTTTTCGGAGCGCACAAACCTGCCGGTCTCATTGGACTTTGGTGATGCCATCGGGTATGACGAGAAAATCCAGCGTTGCGACTTCGCGGAGGCAGTCAAATGAAAATTTGTCACTACAACAATCATCAGGCCGGGGTGGTGGTCGGCGACAAGGTCATTAACTTTGGCGACAATCTGATCAAAGCCGGATTGGCGCGTCAGGGTTACACGATGCTCGAAATTATCGATGCGTTGGCGAACAATCAGGCAGCCATGCAAATCGCCCGAGATGCCGCTCAGAGCTCATCAGGCGGGATCGATTTGAGCTCGGTCAAGCTGCTGGCGCCGATACAAAATCCGGGATCGCTTTGGGCCGCCGCGGCCAATTATTACGCGCACCGCGCCGAGATGGTCGACCGCATGGGCAGCGCCAATAAAGAAATCAAGAACAAAGATGATCTGATGGCGGAGTTTTTTCTCAAGACGACTTCTTCGATTATCGGTCCGGGCGACACGATTGTTTTGCCGAAAATATCGAAGCTGGTGGATTTTGAGTGCGAGCTTTGCGCAGTGATTGGCAAGCGGGCGCGCAAGGTCACGGAAGCGCAGGCGCTCGATTACGTGTTCGGGTACATGATGTGCTGGGACATCAGCCAGCGCGATCCGTGGGGCAAGGGCATGCACAACACGCGTAATATTCGCAAGGGGTTCGATACCTTTAGCGCGCTCGGACCGTGGATCGTAACACGGGACGAGATCGATGAGCCGCAAAATCTTGCGATTAAAGTTTTGCAAAACGGCAAAGAGGCGATGACTGCGCACACCAGCGACATGATCTGCGGTCTGCGCGAGCACATCCGTTTTCTGACAAGCTGTTTGACACTGCGCCCCGGGGATTTGATCACCACCGGCACGCCGGCGGGGGTCAGTAAGCTTCACGACGGCGACCGTCTGCACGGGACGATCGAAAAAATCGGCAGCATGGAACTTTTTGTCAAAGACGAAGAATAATTTGCAATTAACCAGGAGTTTGTTATGCCAGCGGCGCCCAAGGCCAACCCGCCTATTCGCATTTTACTCGGCCCGGGACCTAGCCCGGTTCATCCGCGCGTCCTGGAAGCGCTCTCGCTTCCTGTCATAGGTCATCTCGATCCCAAGTTCCTCGAGATCATGGATCAGACTATGGCGATGCTGCGCGAGGTGTTTCAAACCAAAAACCGTCTGGCGCTGCCGATGTCGGGAACGGGCAGCGCGGGCATGGAAACCTGTTTCGTAAATCTGATCGAGCCAGGTGAAGCGGTATTGATCGGCGTCAACGGCGTTTTTGGCACGCGCATGGTGGATGTCGCGCAGCGCTGTGGCGCGCAAGTGGATACCATCGAAAGCGAATGGGGAACAGCGCTCGATGCGCAAAAATTCAAAGACATGCTCGGCAAGAAGAAATATAAAGTTGCCGCGCTAGTGCATGCGGAGACTTCGACCGGCGTTTTGCAACCGCTCGACGATATCGCCAAAGTCGTCCGCGAGAGCGGTGCGCTGTTTCTCGTGGATTCGGTGACTTCGCTCGGAGGCGCGCCGGTACGAGTCGATGAATTAGGGATTGACGCCTGTTATAGCGGGACCCAAAAGTGCCTGGGCTGTCCGCCTGGACTATCACCCGTCACATTCAGCGACCGCGCCGTGGAGGCGCTCCGCAAGCGCAAAAACAAAGTCCAAAGCTGGTATCTGGACCTTTCGATGATCGAAAAGTACTGGGGCAGCGAGCGCGTTTATCATCATACCGCGCCGATTTCGATGAACTACGCGTTGCATGAATCGTTGCGCATCGTGCTCGAGGAAGGTTTGCAAAAGGCCTGGCAACGTCATCGGCAGGTGCACGAAAATTTTATTCGTGAGATGCGCAAGCTCGAGCTCGAGCCCGCCGTGGCCGAATCGATTCGCGCGCCGATGATTAATACTGTGAGAATTCCTGAAGGGGTCGATGACGCCAGAGTCCGGCAACGTTTGTACGATGATTTCAATATCGAAATCGGTGCCGGCCTCGGGCCGCTCAAAGGAAAAGTCTGGCGCGTCGGATTGATGGGCCACGGCGCGCGAGCAGAAAATATAGAAATTCTTTCGAAGGCTTTGAAACAGCTGATTTAGATGAGGCGATACGGGTATAAACCGAGGCTTTAACGCCTCGATGATGTATGGATCGGTCACCTCTCGATCGCGCTACCAAACGCGCAGGTCGTCATCGTCGGAGTGATTTAGCCCAAGGGCCTGTCGTTACCTGCCGCTTACCTCAAGCGGCGTAACAAATTCTTTTCGGATGTAACCCGTCTCGTTGCTGTCGATCGACCGAACTTCCAGCCAGTCGCCGAGCCTTTTTTGCACCACGACTTTGGTCCCGATAGTGTAGGAAGTCAGCGCGGGAGCGGTGAAGTTCGGCTCCCGGCGCAGTAAGGTTGCATACTTGATCTGATAAACTTGTCCGCTGGGTAGAATCCCTGGCGCTCCTCTCGTCGGAGCCGATGTGGTTTTCACGGCCGCCGTTGAACCCGGCGCGGTTCGGACAGCACCTTTGGCAATGGGGGCGGGCTGCACCATGCTTCTTTCATTGACGGCCGCGGTCGCCTTTTCCCACCGCACCAAAGTAGTGATGTCCATTCCTTGATGCACGAAGAGCAAAGGGCAATTCACCTTTACGGTTTCGGATACAATATCGCTGAATGACCACTTGGCGACTTCGGCGATGACCGCCTTTTTGAACTCCGAGTCGGTGATTTTCGCACCCGTTTCCCTGACTTGACTGACTTCGCCGGACGGCGTGATCTCAATTTGCAGCAGAATGACCCCGGCTAGGCTAGGATTTTTTGCGATTTCGACGCGGTAAAGTTCACGCACGTTGTGCAGTTGATTTTCGATCCGTGTAGCGATTTTGTTTTGCGAAACTGCTACGTCATTGGCATTTACGACATTGAAGCCGAGTTCATGGGCGAAAAAAACCATATTGTCCAAGGCAAAATTCATCGCGCGTAAAGGTTTTATACTTTCTTCGCGCTCTGTCACGCTTGCTCGCGCAGCCGCTTCTTTCTTGGGCGATTCGGTGCCGACTCCCGACCCGAAGTAGACAATCGCAAGGCCTAGTAAACAGCTGCCGATTCCGACAATTCCCTTCGTTCCCATACCTCTGTTTTTCATCGTAGATTGGTCTGCCTCCAGAAGATATGACCAGCCGAACCAAGCAAGTTTTGTACCTCAGAAGGC
>DATIEH010000037.1:0-3605 GCA_035455905.1 Binatia bacterium
TTCATCTCGTTTTGGAGGTGTACATGAGTCAGATTATCGACGCGGATACGCACATCGCGGAATCGCCGACCATGTGGAACCTGATTCATCCGAGCCTGTATTCGCGGCGGCCGGTTATGGTTTCTGCACCTGAGGATACCCTCTACCGAGATTTCAACGCGCTCTGGCTCATCGACGGCAAAATTTTTCCCAAGGCGTCGGGCAAGGGCGGTTTTCGCATCATTACTCCGGCGGCTTCGAAGCGTGAAGCCGGTCGGACCGATATCGCCCTTGACTGCCGCGAGATCACCGACGTTCCTGCGCGGCTAGCGGACATGGACAAAGCCGGCGTCGCCGTGCAGGTTGTCTATCCCACGTTGTTTCTCATTCACGTAACCGACGATGTCGAACTCCAAGCCGCGCTGTGTGGAGCTTACAACCACTATCTTGCTCAGGTCTTTCAACGAGCCAACGGCCGGCTTCGCTGGGTCGCCGTGCTGCCGCTGGCTTCCACCGAGGCGTCCATCGAGCAAATGCATCAAGCCAAGCAAAACGGCGCCGTCGGGATTTTCTTCGGCGGCATCGTCGGCTCTCTGACCCTCAATAATCCGCATTTCTTTCCAATTTATGCCGAAGCGGAAAAGCTAGACCTGCCGATCTGCGTCCACACCGGCCAGAGCTGCCGTCACTTACTTGACTTCTTCGATCTCGAGCTCAACGGCACCTTTGCCGCCTCGCATCTCCCGCCGCTTATCGGCTTTCGTGATCTCGTCGCCGGTGAAATTCCCGAAAAATTTCCGCGTTTGAAATTCGGTTTCCTGGAAGCGTCGGCAAGTTGGGTACCCTATCTGTATCATCACCTGAAACGCTCCGCCCGCCCGCGCCCCTCATTTCCTAATGCACGCTGGAAGCACCCTTCCTGCAAAGACCTTTTCCGTGATTATCGGATCTACGTCGCCTGTGAAGCCGACGAAGATATTCCTTATCTCGCCGAATTCATCGGCGACGATCACTTGATGATCGGCTCGGACTATGGCCACAACGACCCGGCCGAGGAGAAAGCATTGGTGCAAACCATAAGATTTCGCGAAGACTTGTCCCCCGGTTTGGCCGACAAAATCCTTACCGATAATCCGAAGCGGTTCTATTCACTGTAGAGCTTTCCAAAGCTCACAATAAATTATGCAAAGACATTGGTTCGTTCTGATCTGGCTTTTCTTCACTCCGACAGCATGGGCGCAGACTCCGTTCTATCAGGGCAAGACCATCACCGTCGTCGCCGGGGTCAGCGCGGGCAGCGCTTATGATTTGTACGCACGTTTGATGGCGCAGTTCATGGGCAAATACATTCCGGGAAATCCCAGCCCCATTGTGTAAAACATGACCGGCGCTGGATCGATCATCGGTGCTAATTACGTCTACAACGTTTCTAAGCCCGATGGATTGACTATTGGGGCGATTCAGCCGTCCATCTACTTCAATCAGCTTATGCAGCAGAAGGAAGTGAAGTACGACTGGGCAAAATTCGGCTGGATCGGCAGCTCGGACAAATCCGATTACCTTCTCTACATGCGCGCCGATTTACCCTACAAAACTTTGGCCGATGTGCGCAAAGCCAAGGAGCCGCCCAAATGCGGTTCGACGGGAGCCGGCACGTCCGGCAGTTATATGCCGAAGCTACTCGAAGAAACGCTCGGAACTAAATTTACCATCGTTGCCGGCTATCAGGGCGGCGGCGAAATTGATCTCGCCGTGGAGCGTGGCGAGCTTCACTGCCGTGCATTCACAGTTCAGGCCTATCACTCGCGGGAGCCGTACTTTACATGGCGTAAAAAAGCTTTCGCACGAATTTTGATGCAGACCGGGCAAAGGCGCGATGCGCGCCTCTCGGACGTGCCGACGCTCGGCGAATTGATGGACGAATTTAAAACCCCGGAGATGGAGCGACGATTGGTGCCGCTGGTCATGGCTGCAACCCATTTCGGCCGGCCGATCGTCGCGCCGCCCGGAATACCATCGGATCGATTGAACCTTCTGCGCGAAGCATTTCTCAAGACTATGAAGGATCCCGAACTGCTGGCCGAAGCCAAGCGTAAAAACTTCGATATTACGCCTTCGACTGGCGCAGAGCTTGAAAGGCTGACAAAGCTCGTCATGAACCAGCCGCAAGAAGTTGTTGCGCGGGTGAAAATTTTAATGGAGCAGTAGAACCGACACATTCGTGTTCGATTGAGAAAACGGCACTGCTCGGTTACATGGAAGCGAAATGTCAACGCCGGCAGATTGTTATCTCGAACGAGCTGAGAGTTCTTTCCGAACTGAACACCCCGCGATTCAGGGAGGCGGGTTGATCGACGCGAGCAGCTTCTGCGTCGAGTCACGAGCAAGCTCACAAATCGCCGTTTTTATCGCCTCGCCTTCTCCGCAAAGCTCCAATCTCGAACCGCCTGCTGGCTAAGTGCTTTCGGTTTTTCCTTCAGCCGAAAGGTTCCGACTGCGAGCAGATCGTCGACGATCGAATCCGGGAGGGTCAATTCGGGATTGTATTGATCGCGGTAGAGCTTGAATAATTTGTCCGACGTCGGCGCGTCCACGTGCATGATCCGTTGAAAAAGCGCGCGACTGTACTCAGGATTCTGCACCAGATATAGCGTCGACAGCCGCAACGCGCGCAGGAGGCGGACAATTTCATCGGGATCTTTTTCCATTTTTTTCTGCGTCGCTCCGATTCCGGTGATCGGGATGCGGACCAACTGACCCAATTCCTGCGCCGACATGATCACGCGCAGCCCCTGTTTTTCGGCGGCGTATTCGGCCGAGCTCGTGATGACCGTCGCGTCCACACTGCCGCTGACCACCGCTGCCAAACGCTCCGGAGTTCCACCGCCGATCGCGAGTATCGTGAGATCTTTGTTGGGATCCATGCCGCTGCGACTGACCGCGGCGCAAGCCGCGTAGTCCGCCGAACTGCCAAAGGAATTGATGCCGAGTTTCTTACCGCGCAATCCCTTGACGCTCTCGATCTCGGGGCGCGCGACCATGAAATAGGAGCTGCTTTTGGTAACGGCGCCAAGTATTCTCACCGGAAGACCGCGCGAGGCTGCGCCGGTCAGGAACGGTAGGATTGTCGCATAATCGAGTTCGCCAGCGAGCAGCGCGGTGAGCATCAGGTTGGTGCCGCGAAACGTGATGAGCTGAACCTTCAAAGTTTCCTTGTCGAAAAATCCCTTTTCGTTGGCGACCACGTAAGGCAAAGTGGTCCAACTGCCAATACCGGACCAGCCGAGATTGATGTCCTTCGCCTGAACCGGACCCGCGATTAGACAAGCCAGCAAAAAACCCCAACCGATTCGATTTTTCATTCGAACAAAACCTTTTCGATCAGTGCGTCGAAAATTACCCCGACTGCTGAGATACAGTCAACATTGACAGCCAAATCCGGCCGATGTTATCGATAAGCTGGCTTCAAAACACCACAAAGGCGCGCGATCCGCGCGGGAGGTTATTATGTTCGACATCAAGGGGCTGAGAACTTTCGCCATGAGTGCAAAGAATCTCGACAAGTCGGTGGAGTTTTATACCAGAACCTTAGGCGGCCAGATCGTCAAAACCGTCGACCCGACCGA
>DATIEH010000038.1:0-6205 GCA_035455905.1 Binatia bacterium
TCTCTAAGACATTTACAGCGTTCGCCAGAGCGCTGCGGATGCTGCGGGCCTATACCATATGGACCATGTTGTTATTATCGGCGGCGGTTTTGGTGGCCTCGCCACCGCGCAATCATTAAAGAACGTTCCGGTTCGGCTCACGTTGCTCGACCAAAGGAACTTTCATCTCTTCCAACCCTTGCTCTATCAGGTCGCTACCGGGTGGTTGTCTCCCGCGAACATCGCTTCAACGCTGCGTGCCACTCTCAGACACCAAAAAAATGCCAGCGTTCTATTGGCTCAGGCCAAAGATTTTGATGTTGAGAAGCGCCGCGTGCTGCTCGACGACGGCGAGATCCAATACGACACGCTAATCCTTGCGACCGGATCAGGCACGCACTATTTCGGCAATGATCATTGGGCGGCCTATGCGCCGGGACTCAAAACAGTCGAAGACGCCACAGAAATCCGCCGGCGAATCTTAAAGGCCTTCGAGGCCGCGGAACGACAAGACGATCCTGCCAAACGCAAAGCTTTGCTTACCTTCGCAATTGTCGGCGGTGGTCCGACCGGCGTCGAGCTCGCTGGCACTCTCGGTGAAATTGCCCACGATACGCTCAAAAACGACTTTCGTAATATCGATCCTTCGACGACGACGATCCTGCTGATCGAAGGGGGGGAGTGTATTATTCCGAGCTTCGATCCAACATTGTCGGAGCAGGCAGCCGAGACGCTTCAAAAACTCGGTGTCACAATTCTCTGTAACGCGATGGTCACTGAGGTTGGCGCTAAATTTATCACAGTGAAACATGGGAGCAGCGCCGAGCGCATCGCTTGTCATACAGTGATCTGGGCGGCGGGGGTGAAGCCGTCGCCGCTCGGTCAACTCATCGCCAGCAAAACCGGCGCTAAGACCGATCGTAGCGGTCGAGTAGAAGTGGAACCGGATCTCACGGTGAAAGGGCATCCGGAAATCTTTGTGATAGGTGATCTGGCCAACTATTCGCACCAGACCGGAAAACCTCTTCCGGGCCTAGCGCCCGTGGCGATTCAGGAAGGCCGCTATGTCGCGCAAGTGATCGCCGCGAGGCTAAAAAATCAAACCATCCCGCCGTTTCGCTACCACGATCACGGCTCCATGGCGATTGTCGGCAGAGGGGCGGCCGTGGCGGAGATGGGGCGCTTTCGCTTTTCGGGATTTCTTGCTTGGCTCGCGTGGTTGTTCATTCATTTGAGCAATTTGATTGAGTTCGAGAATAAACTCCTCGTGCTGATTCAGTGGGGTTGGTACTATATGAGCCGTAACCGGGCTGCCCGTTTGATCACCAATGATTTGCCGTCCGCTGAAGAACGCCAAGACGGGCGGCGAGCCATCGGTCATAAATAAATCCCCGAGAAAGCTGCGTTCGTCCACGCTTGGGACGCTTTGGAAATTGCCTGCTCCAATTTTCTCTGAGCCGCATTACATCTTGGCAATTCATAAGTTACGGACTAGGATCGTCTGGCACGGCTATTTGCGGAAAAGCGCGTCCAATGCGGAGGGAATCTTATGGAAACCGCCACTCCTTCGTTCCGCCAAAACGAGTTCGAACTTAGAACCGAAGAGCAAGTTGAAAAGCTCGTGGGCGATATCGGCCGCGTGATCCGCAATGCGGAGCCCGCGCGGCGTGCAGGATTAAAAGAACTGGCGGAAACTCTCCTTCACCAAGAGATCGTAACGATCGCAGAGGAAGCTGGAGCCGCGGAAATGACAGCGCCGCGCACCCGGAGCAATCCATTGGCTGCCGGCATTTTGTTGGCGGCTTTGGGTTTGGGCCTTGCGATCATTGTTCCATTCGTCGGTTTGACGCTGGCGGCAATCGGCGTGATCCTGGTGCTTTGGGGCGGCGTGATCAGTTGGTCGCGGAAATAGGTCAATTCTTTGACAATGACGACCGATTGAAAACCAATTCTCTTTTTCAGTCTAGTCTTCAAGATACGCGTACGGTATCGGATTTAATTTCGTCCCCCTTTGACAAAGGGGGATTGATTGAGGGATTTGCTTGGCGACGTAACATGAGCGAGCACCTCAGAAAATCTCCTCTGCCCCCTTTTTTTTCAAAGAGGGGGTTAGTTCGCGACTGGAAGAAAACAATTCGACGTAAACTTGAGCGAATTCTGATACGCGACGCTAACGGGGATTGAAATCGCTTAAAACCAAATCAATCACCGTGAGCTTGCGTTCGGCTTCATGCCTGAGAGCATTTTCCACGGCAAGTTTAATCTGCCCCGGCTCGTTTACACGATAACCGTAACCCCCGTGCGCTTTGCCATAGAACTGGTAATCGGGTCTTGGCGCGATGTTGGCGCCAAAATGAACGCCGGTTTGTTTCGCCGCGCCCGCGGGGAAATATTTGATCAAGCTTGTCTCCATCGATAGATAGCGTCCGTTGTTGAACACCACTGCATGAATCGGCAAGCCGTATTCCTCCGCGACACCCAAACATGATGGCACCGCATTATAGTGAAATGCGCCATCACCGATCAGCGCAAATACGGGACGATCCGGCAAGGCAAGCTTCACTCCCAGCGCATAACCGAGACCGACGCCCAGTCCGCCGGTGATCCTCGCGAAGTAGGATTGCGAGCTCCCTCGCGGGATCGTCTCTTGGATCAAGTTGCGATAGACGGTGGTCTCTTCCGAGATCACCGCGTTTTCGGGCAGCGCTTCACCGAGGACGTGGCATGCCCAGCGCGGATCGATCGGCGTCTCGTTGGCGTGCTTTCGCGCCTCCTCTGCCAATTGTGTGAAATAGCTTCCGTGGCGCTGGCGCACGTTTGCCAGGCGCTGTTCGTAAGCTCCCCGATTGGCGGCTACGTGCTCGGACGATTTGGCCTTGTTGACAAGTTTTTCCAACGTCGATGCCGGCGGCGCGACCAAAGCGAGATCGATATTGTAACCCCAGTAAGGCAGGCGCGAGTTGGGATACTCGTCGGCAATGGAAATGATTTTCGCGTTCTTCGGAGTCTTGCTGGCCGGATACCAAGGCGTGACGGCGTCCACCATCAAAACCAAATCCGCCGCATCGACAAATTTGGGATCGTGATGCAAATAGAGCGGATGGCTGCGCGGGAAGTTCATGAAAGCCGGACGATAGGTCTCCATCACTGGAATGGAAAACAGCTCACAGAGATCGATGAAACGGTCGAAAGCGCGCGGATCGCCGCCGACATGTTCCGTGAGCGCCACAGGGTTTCTCGCGGCGGTAATGAGGCTCAATGCCTTATCGATGGCGCCGTCGTTCACCTCGTGCGCGCGAACGACCTCGTTGGGCTTGCCGTGGTCGATGAAGCTGACCTCCTCCATCATGCATTCGAAGGGAATGCCGATCAGCACGGGCCCGGCGGGAGGCTCGGTGGCAATCCGCACGGCGCGCTCGATGGTCGAACCGAGCACTTCGACCGAGGAAATGCGGTCGGCCCATTTCACACAGCTTCGCAGCAAGTCCGGCGAGCCGCCGAGATCGGTTAAATCGTGCAGCCACTGGCCGCCCGGATCGGCGACTTTGGTGTTCTCGCCGTAGGCGGCAATCTCACCGCTGAGAATCACCATGGGCGTGCGCTCGTGCAGCGCGGCGCGTAAAGTCATCGCGGCATTGAGCGGTCCGGCGGTGGCATGCAGCATCACCACCTGAGGGCGATGGGTGACTTTGGTGTAACCGGCCGCCATGGCGACGGCCACGGCTTCATGACGACAGTTGATATACTTGGGTTGCTGAGCGCCGCGTGCCGCTGCTTCGGCGAGGGCTTCCCAAACCGGCGGCCACTCCGACCCCGGCGAGGACAGGATGAATTCGACGCCGCTGCGTTCGATCGCTTTGAGCATTGCTTGTCCGCCATGCATGGGCATTCTCCTTTTGGCTTTTCTCAGAGCTGATTCATAACACTAGGAAGTGATTCATGAGCTTACGCTCGCCTACAGAAAATGAAAATGGAGAGCATGTCTTCGACCTAACCACCGTCCGTCATTCCCGCACGCTTTTAGCGGGAATCCAGGCGAAATCCGGACTGGACCCCCGATTAAACATTCGGGGGTGACGATTGTGGAGTCGCATTTCCCGACCCCGCAATTTTGGAAAGGAGACACGAAGGGGCACGAAGTTTGATGGGCGCTCCGCGCACCGTTCGTAGCCCGGATGCAGGACGAGCGAAACCCGGATTTCACTAGCTTCGTGTGCTTCGCCTCCTTCGTGGTTAAAACTATTTTGTCACGACATCATCGCGGTAGCCGTTTTCTCATTTCGGCCATAAATCCGCTCGCTTCCAGATTCTGCGTTATGGAAGTCAGCATTACCTGATCGAGGTCGACTTCTTGAACTTTGGGGTTAATACGAGCAACCAAACGGCGGACGGTCTTCCATGCCTCGAGGTTTAGACCCACTTCGACGTTCGGCATCTGGAGTTGAGCAACGCGAGCCGCCGCCTCACCGTCTTCCTCTTTGCTGAGACGAAGGTTTTTTTTGAGCACCGCCGCGACGTCGCGTTTGTTGCCGGGCTCGAGAATGTAAATCAACGACTCGATCAATCCTTTTACGAGCGCGGTCATCGTTTCGGTGTGGACGATGGGCGAGTCCTTCAGGGAACACATCACGGTCGCCTGATAAACCACCTTCAAAGCTCCCGCATCGGCCAACGAGCGGGCGCCGGAACGCTTGGCAATTTCGCCATAACTGTACGGGAGCACCGCGGCGTCGATGTTGCCCGAGACAATGGCTTGGGTTTGTGTGCCGGTATCGCCGATAATGCGTACGTTGAGCTTATATTTGTCCGGATCGAGACCGAGCGCGTCGAGGGCCACCATCGTCGATAGCCAAGCGCCGCCGCCGATGCTTTGGACGCCGAAAGTCTTACCGCGCAAATCTTCAATCGATTCGATGCCTCTTCTAACGATCAGCTCGCGCGGCAGCTTATTATTGCCGGCGGCAAAACAACCAAGTTTCATGCCCGCTGCGGACGAACTGACAGCGCTGCTCGGAGCTGCCCAAACGAGAGCGGCGCCACCGGTTGCGAGCGTCGTCATCATGATTTGACCGCTCCGCGTCTGCAACACCGCGACATCGACGCCGTATTTGTGAAACAGCCCGCGTTCGATGCCGATCCATAGCGGCGCCATGGTTTCATTGAAGCCGCCATAGGCGATCAGGAGCGGACCGGCGGCGGACGCGGTCGATTGCAGAAAAGTCAGTCCGATGAGAACGCCCGCAAGGATTCTCCGTTGGAAAATCCCCGAGGTGCTTGCCGTGCGCATCATAATTCCTCGGCTGCTCCTACCACACCGGCATGCGTTTGCCCAGCCCAGAGTCATCGCCGCCGGCGCGACACGCGGCAAAGCATTGACAATACAGAGTACTGGAGAGATAAGATTCGCTCGCCAAGATTGATCGATCGATTGGAGGATATTTATCGTGAAACGTTGCGCTCTGCGTCTAGTTTTGTTCGGGCTGGTGATGTCGGTTCCGTCGGTGAGCTCCGCGCAGGACACTATTCCGTTCGTGCCCTCGCCGATGCACGTCGTGCAGAGGATGCTCGAGGTGGCGGAGATCACCAAGGGCGATATTCTCTACGACATGGGGAGCGGCGATGGTCGGGTTGTTATCGAAGCGGCGAAAAAATACGGCATCCGCGCCGTGGGCGTCGATCTGAACCCGGATTTGGTCGCCAAAGCGCGTGAGAACGCGGTGAAAGAAGGTGTGAGTCATCTCGTCGAGTTTCGCGCTCAAGATGGACTTACGGTGGATATTTCCGAGGCCTCGGTGGTGACGCTTTACATGTTCAAGTGGTTCAATAATGCCTTGCGGCCAAAGCTGCAGCATCTGAAACCGGGCGCGCGAGTCATTGCGCATGATTTCGATATCGACGAATGGAAGCCGACGCGGATCGAATACGTGAAATCGCCTGAAGATGGCTCGGATTACGCAGAATCGCGCACGCTGTATATTTGGATCGTCGGCGATAACCCGGCAATGCCGTGATGCAGAAATTCATGGATAACCACAGAGGCACGGAGGCGAACTTTGAGTGGTCCAGTATAAACGAGTTGACAGACAGGATCATCGGCGCGGCCATTGAAGTTCACAAGGCGCTTGGCCCAGGACTACTTGAGTCAGCTTATGAAAGCTGTTTGGGACATGAGTTGTCCCTGCTCAACATCTGCTTTGAACGCCAGGTGCCATTACCGATAAGATAT
>DATIEH010000039.1:0-6131 GCA_035455905.1 Binatia bacterium
CTAGCATCGGCGCCTTTACTAACGCAGTATTCGGCAAGGCTTTCCGGGCTATGCCGGCGGACTCGCGTAATACGTTCTTCCTTGTAGACTAAATGCATGCCGGGCAACCGGAGAATATCAAGAAAAGACGGGCTATGAGTGCTCAAGACGATTTGCAATCCGTCCTCGCACATAGCCTTTATGCGTTCTGCCAGCCAGCCTTGAGCCAACGGATGGAGGTGTGCTTCGGGTTCTTCAATTGCCAAAATAAACCCGCTCTTGAAGGCCTTCGCATACGCATGAGCAAACGAAATTGCCAAAACCTGCTGTTCGCCCGTCCCGAGCTCTTCAAAAGCCCTTGTTTGATCTTCCTCCTTCGCCTGAACTCGAAGAGCGTGAAAAAAGTTCAGCGGGTTGTAGGCTTCGAAATCAATGTGGAGTTTATACGACCAACACTTCAACGCGGTCGAAAAATCACTTCGCAATGCTTCGCTAAACTGTTGAAACTCGAGGACCCTCTCGAAGATTTCTTTCGTTTGGCTAAAGCTAGCTTCCAATTCGGTCTTGATATCCTCGTACCGGTGAAGAATTTCATGAAATCGATGCATGAGTCTACTGAGCATCGTATATTTCGACCTGTAACTGAGTTGATAGCCTAAATTTCGATTCGCCTCGATAATGATACAAAACGTCGGGGACTATCCATAAAGCCCGACGATTTGTGAATAACTCCTTCTCCGGAGAGCGCCGTTGCCTCTGCCCTAGCTTCGATGGTGCATAAATGAGAATTAGATTAGATAAATTTTGGGAGTTTTGTTTTTAGTGCTGGTATTTCGGCCATTTTTTCCTCCGGAAGGAGTTTCCAGTAAATTCCTTTAGGGCGGGGGAACGATGCTCTTATCTCGATCACCTCTGTCGGCGTGACAATCGCGCTGAGCGGGATATCGTGCTCCATCATCGGTATCTGTTCTTCAACGATTTGCAACGGATGGACCGAGGTGACGATTGCCGTTTGCCGGCCGATCTTTTTCTCCTCTGCGAGCAGTGCAAACTCCAAATCAGAGTAGCCGCCGCCCTTGCCCACACGGGCGCCGCGGCGATTGACCGCCACCGAACCGCAGACAACCAGGTCGATCTTTTTTACCTGGTCTAACGTCACCGGCCGGCCGAACTGTGCCGCGCCTTTGATCGAGGAAGCTGCGTACGGTGAGCATTTCAGTCTTTTAGGATCGAGCTCGATGAAGGGTTTGTCACTGCGCAGGCGCGGCACGGCCATATAGACGAGTTTGCCTTCCGCCAATGCTCTTTGACGGATCGCGCGTTGTGGCGAGTCGGGGTTGATCTTGAGAATTTTGGCAGTGCGCCAGTAGGGCGCACCGGCTAGCAACGTGGCGCAGGCCTCGGCGCCGATAAAATTAGGAATTCTGCCTTCAACGCCTGGAAAACGGGCCACACGGTTCTCCTTCAAACTGTCCCACACAGCGCGCCGGACCTCGTCTTTGGTTCTCATGTTGATAATCCTCAATTCACTACGATCGAGAGGCAATAACAAGAAGTTGTCGTGGGTTCATAATCGTACCGGAGGTTTCGCAGGTTATTATCGCGTTATTTGCCGTACCGTTGAGCCGGAAAGGTTCCTCGCTTTGCTGCATGCCATGCCACGCATTCGTCATGTCGTGAGTCCCAGCGTGGAATCAGTCCATTTGAGGCTTCATTGACTGAGTATAAAACCGAGTTGTAAGATCTTTATTGATGGTGGATTTTATCGTCGTATATGTCACCGCCGGATCGGCGGCTGAGGCTGAGAACCTTGCCCAGACGCTGGTTAGCGAGAAGCTCGCAGCCTGCGTGAACCGTATTCGTTCCGTCCAGTCGACCTACCGCTGGCAGGGTCAGATCGAACAAAGCGATGAAGAATTACTCATTATCAAGACGCGCAAAGAGCTTTTCTCGGCGCTCGAAAAGCGTGTGCGCGAGCTGCACAGTTATTCGGTCCCGGAGATTATCGCCGTGCCATTGCTGGCCGGTAGCGCAGGATACCTTGGCTGGTTGGGTGAGCAGGTCGGGACGGCCGCGGAGTCGAGCGAGGACAATGTTCGGACTGTCAGGGAAGTTTCCGCGGGCGGCGTTATTTATCGGCGCAACGGCAATGATCATGAAATAGCCCTCATTCACGTGCGCCATCGCTGGGGACTTCCGAAAGGGCATGTGGAGGAGGGCGAGCGCGATGATGAGGCGGCGCTTCGAGAGGTGCGCGAGGAAACCGGATTGGAAGGCAAATTGATTCGAAAGCTAGGAGAAATTCGTTATTCGTTTCGCGACAAGACCAAAAACGATGAACCGGTGCGAATCAACAAACGAGTTCACTTCTTTCTTTTGCGCTATTTGAAGGGCGACGTGCGCGATCACGATCATGAGGTCGACGACGCGCGTTGGTTTCCCATCGAGCAGGCGATAAAGCTGCTCAAATTTGCGACCGAGCGTAAAATGGTGCACCGCGCTGCGGCGATCCTTAGCGCGCGCTCAGGCCAGCCCCGGCCGGTACGCGCGCGAGAAAATACCTAGCCATCAGAAACCGCAGCTCGAATCTTTTCGATTTTCGCATTTCGTGCTATTCAGAGGGGGTTTGAACTCTCTGGGCATGAACACGAACTCATCGGGCTTTATCTTTTCCATTCCTTACGAGATCGCGGTGGCGCGGCCGCTGCGGCAAACCACGCCGGCCGAGCGGGAATCAGCCCTGCGCGACGCCCATTTCAACACGGAGCTGATTGCACAGGATCTGATTTACATCGACCTTTCCACCGATAGCGGTGTCAGCTCGTTGAGTACCGGGCAACTTGCTGCAATGGCAGCGCCATCAAACGTGGAGCCCGGAATGGGATTGGCCAGCGAAGGTAGCCGTGCCTTCGCCTCACTGGCCGATGAAGTGCGTCGCGTTTTCGGTTTTTCTTATCTGGTACCAACGCCCCAAGGGCGAGCTGCGGAGCGCATCTGGACCAAAATTCACGTCAGACCCAACACGTTTGTAGTCGGAAATCTGCTGTTTCCATCGACCCGTGTTCATATCGAAATGAATGGCGCGAAGGTCATCGAAGCCGCCGACGAGGCGGCTTATGATTTGACCTCCGAGGACCCCTTCAAGGGCAATCTGGATATCCAAAAGCTTCAACGCGCGATAGATGAAAAAGGCGCGGACCACGTCAGTTGTATCTATGTCGAGCTGGGTGACAATGCCTGCGGAGGCCACCCGGTATCGTTGGCCAATCTCAGGGCCGTCAAACAGACCGCCGCGGCGCACCATCTCCCGGTTTTTCTCGACGGATGCCGGATTCTGGAGAACAGCTTCCTGGTTCAGGAACGCGAGGCCGGATATCGGGAGCGAACCATTCCTGAGATCGTGCGCGAAACTTGCGACCTGGCCGACGGCTGCACCCTGAGCGCGCTCAAAGATTTTTTAGTGCCTTGCGGAGGACTCATTTTGATCCGTGACAAAGCTTTTTTTCAAAAGGCTTCGATGCAGGCTTTTCTGGACGGCGCCCAGCTGGCGGGCACAGCCATGACCCAATTGGCCATTTCCCTACGCGATATCTTTGCGGCGGATAATTATATCAAAAGCCGCGTCGAACAGGTCCGATATCTCTGGCAACGCCTGAGGGATCGCGTTCCGGTGGTGAGTCCTCCGGGGGGCCATGCAGTGTTTATAGATGTCAAAGCGTTTTTGCCGCATTTGCAATCCGCTGAATTCCCCAGTGAAGCGTTGGGGGCATTCTTGTACCGCTATGCGGGTATCAGGGTGACCAAAGGCCCGCCGCTGGCGCCGAGCCAATTGGAGCGCGGTGTGGAACTCCTCAGGCTCGCCATACCCGCGCGTAAATATCTTAATGCGCATTTGGATGACGTCGCGGAGGCTTTTTGCTACGCCTACTCGAGACGCAATGAAATTACCGGGCTGAGGCGCAGCGAAGATCCGACGCGCTCAAAATACGATCCGGGCCACTTTCAACCGCTATGAACGACCGCGCCACCCAATCGGTTGCTTCAACGCCATACCGCCATATCGGACGTATTTTCTTTCAACGGGTTGCCGAGCTTGGCGAACGCCCGTTCATCAGACTCCAAAAGAGCACCGGGCCGGTGGACATTTCCTGGCGTGAGTTCGGCGGGATGGCCAGGAATATTCTCTTGGGCCTGTATGGTTTGGGTTTGATGCCGGGAGACGCGGTTGCGATTATCGGTGAAAACAGCCTCGAGCGGCTCTGTGCTGACCTGGCGACACTGGCCGGGGGATTTCCCAATGTGGTGATTTCACCCGCGATATCGGGTGGCATGCTGCTCAAAGTGCTCGAGCATTCGCGATGCCGCGCGGCTTTTGTTCAAAGCGAAGACGATGCAAGCCGACTGCTCGATTTAAAGCGAGAACTGTCCGCCTTGGAGCACCTGATCGTGATGAATGGAACCGCCGTATCGTTGCCCGACACGGTTCCGTTTCTCGAGGTGATGGAAAAGGGCCGGCGTTTGGAGGTTGCGAGACTGGAAGACATTCTCGAATCGGTGCACGCGCAAGATCTGGCGACCATCATGTATACCTCCGGTTCCACCGGCGAACCGAAAGGCGTCATGCGCACCCAAGATAATCTTTTATCCAACATTACCAACGGCGGTGAGGTCGTCATCAGCAAGCCGGATGATTTGTTCGTGATTGTGCTCAGCCTAAATCATCTGCTCGGCAGATTTGGTTTTCTCAAGAGCGCCATTACGGGCAGGACGACCGCGATCGTCGAATCGACCGAACTGGATCTCGACCTCAACGCCATTCAGAGTTTGTCGGGAACCGCGATGGCTCTGGTACCACGGGTTATGGAGCGGATCTGGAAGGATCTCCTCGATCGAGACGATCATCGAAAGCTCTGGGAGATGATCGAAGCGCTCGATCAACAAAAAACAGCTGGAGGGCTCGGCGAAGCGGACAGCAAGAAATTCGCAGAGGGTATAATCGTTCTGCGAGAGGCCGCGCGCAAAGCGCTCGGCGCGCGTATAAAGTATATCTCATACAGCGGAGCGGCCATGCCGCCGCGGATCATGCGCTTCTTCGAATTGATCGGCATCCCACTGTTGGGATCCTACGGCTCGACCGAGTGTGGTGGCGTGACCCTTTGCGGCATTGGCGAAAATCGCCCCGGTAATTTAGGCAAACCCTTTCCCAACGTCGAGATTCGAATTGCCGCCGATGCGGAGATCCTGGTGCGCGGTCCGACCGTATCGCCGGGTTATTTCCTGAACCCTGAGGCCACTCGCGAAGTGTTCGATGCTGACGGCTGGTTTCATACCGGCGATCTCGGCGCGTTGGAGCCCGACGGCTCGCTGCGGATTATCGGCAGAAAAAAAGATGTCTTCTATTGCGCGGACGGATCGAACATTTATCCCGCTTTTATCGAGTTGCAGTTGGAAAATGAGACGTTCATTCGTCAAGCGGTCCTGCTCGGCGATCGTCGTCCGTTCATTTCGGCATTGATCGTCCCCGAGCGCCAACGCATCGCCGACGCTCTGGGTTTGTCAGCTTTGGCTATGACAGATATCGATGTGAGATCGGCATTGTGGACTCAGATCGAGCGGGTCAACCGCCGTTTGGAACATTATGAGCAGATCCGCAAGTTTGTCGTGATGAACGAAGACTTTTCCAGCGAGGTGCGTAGCATCAACGTTTTTCAAAAAATCAAAGTCGACCGCAAGGCTGTGGCTGAGCGGTATCGAAAAGAAATCGACGAGATTTATTCGGGTGCTTTCGAAGGAGAAGGATATTGAATTTAGTCGCCTTGATCACCGGAGGCGGTAACGGCATCGGCCGGGCCGTCGCGCATCGGTTCGCGCGCGCTGGCATGACTGTCGTAATTGCAGATTACGACCATGCCGCGGCCGAGCAGGTGCGCGGTGAAGTTGCCGAGAGCGGCGCCAAAGCGGATGCATTATCGGTTGACGTCACCGTCGCGCGCGAAGTGATGGCGCTCGTCAGCGATGTGGCGCAGCGCTTTGGCCGAATCGATATCTTGACCAACATCGCTGGTGGCAGTTTTTACACGAAAAGAATCGAGGATTTCACCTGGACGGAGTTCAAGCGTGTAATCGATACTAACCTGAAAGGCACCTTTCTC
>DATIEH010000040.1:0-4048 GCA_035455905.1 Binatia bacterium
CTAAATCCGGAGGGCCGCGCACGCAAATTTCCCGGCATCGAATATCGAGGCAAGGGAGTCCTCCTGCGCGTGGATGCTCGCGGTAAAGATCCCAGGATCGCGAACAACGCCACGATCACGATCGGCACGCCGCCCGAGAACTGCAACGGCGGCAGCGCCTGCAATCGATGCCAAGTGCCATCCAAAGAGCTTTGGGATCAAAATGGCGCCGTGCGCTTCAAATTCTCGACCGATGCCGAATTCGAGCAATTTCTCATGGCTCGTTGTGGGTTCGGTCTTCCTAAGCTCGACGTCGACGCGACCGTCACCACTCTCCAATAGTATAGTATAGGCGCGGAGTCATTTTTGCGCTCTGCCGCGTTTCTCATTTCGGAACTGATGCGATCCGAGAAGGTGCTGCTAGCCACCAGGCTGCTCATTGATTTTTCGCTAGGTGCGGCACCGAGGGCCACTTCGAATTTGATGGTTTGCAATTCTTGTGGAACCCAACTAATTAAAACTTGAATCTGTTGACCACAGTGGAGGTGATATGGCCACAAGTTTAGTCATCGATGCCGATGGACACTGTTATGAACCGGACACCGAGTTGGCGAAGTGGATGCCGGAGGAATTTGCCAAACGGGCGCCCAATCGAGTGACAGACAGCTCCGGCTATTCTCATTTGATGATCGAAGGCCGGCTCTCAAGTCGCCGCCGTTGGGGCGGCGGAGTTGATCGCAGCGAAGTTTTTGCTTCTTATATCGAACGCAGCCGGCCGGGCATGACTGATCCGATCAAGCGCCTACCCGACATGAATGAAGAAGGCATCGACGTGGCCGTCATCTTCGGCACATCTATCGCTTTGTCAGTCAACGGCATGGCCGACAAACCGCTCGCCGCGGCGGTTTGTCACGCAGTTAATCGCTGGCTCGTTGAAGAGTACCTAGCGCCCGACCCGAAACGACTGAAAGGCGTCGGGCTGATACCCGTACAAGATCCTCCCGCCGCGGTAAAGGAGTTGGAATACCTCGCCCGGCAGCGCTCGATCGTGAGCGCAATGCTGCCGACGAATGTTTACGGCATTAATCTAGGTCATCGCATGTTCGACCCGGTGTATGCCGCAGCCCAGGAGATCGGCATGCCGCTTTCGGTTCACCCGCAAACCGAGCACGATGGCCAATACGGCGTCTGGGGCGTCATGGGCGCCGGCAGTGAGCGTATGGAGAAATACAGCTATGTGCACATGACCTCGTTTCCATTCGAGTTAATGATCGCGCTCATGCACATGATCGGCGAGGGCGTGTTCGATCGCTATCCGAAGCTCAGAGTCGGTTTTATGGAAGGCGCCTGTGGCTGGCTGCCGTTTTGGTCGGAACGGCTCGACGAACATTTTCACAAGCTGCGCCCCCAATGGCCATTGCTCAAACGCAAGCCTTCGGAAATCATCAAAAGCCCGCAAGTCGCGTTTACCTGTGAGCCAGAAGAAACGATTTTGCCGTACGTGCTCGACGATATTGGCATTACTCAGGTCATGTACGCTTCCGATTACCGTCACTGGGACTCGGAATTCCCCGACTCGGTAAAAGAAGTGAAGAAAATTCCCGGCATGACCGAAGACAAGCTACGCCGCGTCCTCGGCGAAAACGCGCGCAACTGGTTCAATCTGAAAGATGAGGATCTGCCGGTGCGTTAGCCCAGCGCCCTAGATTGTCGAAGCCTTAACGCTTTTCATTCCAGACTTGGTTGAAAAACCCGCTGCTCTCCATCTCGGCTAAGTAGCGACGATCCATGAGATCCTGTGGTTTCATCTCATTGGCACGAGGGTTGGTCTTGGCAACCTCTTCGATCATCGGCTGAATCGCCGCTGCTTTGAGCTCGAGGCGCGGCTCCATCACTTTCATTTCAATCGCATAACTCGCGTCGAGAATTGCGCGATCGGTGATCCGCAGCTTTTTTTCTAGCACCCGGTAAACCAGGTCCTTGTCTCGGTGCATCGATTTTGACGCTTCGGCCATGGCGCGCATGAAGCGCCCGATGACCTGGCCCCGCTTCGCGATCACGGAGCGCCGCGTAGTAATCGTCGCCGCCGCGTAAGGTATGGCGATATCTGGTCCGAAAACCACGTAACGGAACCCAAGAGCGATCGCCTTACCATCGGTCGGTGGTAACATGGAAGCCGCATCCACCCGCCCCGATGCCAGCGCCCCCAAGGTTTCATTATCGCCGCCAGTTTGGATGAACGTAATATCTTTGTCCGGATTCATGCCGGCCCGCCGCAACGCCTGCACGGTAAAAAAGTGCGTGTTGCTGCCGATGCGCGTCACGCCGATGCGTTTGCCGCGCAGCTGCTCGAGCTTAGTGATGTTTGGCTTGGCAAGAATGCTCTGGGTCATGATGTTTTTGATGCTACCGATAAAGCAGAGGTCCGTGGCGCCGCTGGCGTAGGCATTGACGATGCCGACTCCGCCGAGAAGACCGACCTCGACATTGTTTCCCAGAATCGCGGCGGTTGCGGTTGAAGAAGCGGGAATGTAGACAAAACCGAAATCGAGGTCGTACTTCTTGAATAACCCGAGATCTTCCGCGACCCATGGCATCGAGTATGGAACCGCGTGCGATGAGTAAAGCGCGAGGAGCTTGTCTGCTGCCATTGCATGCGATCCGACGGTACTGGTGAATACAGTTAAGCCCAGCGCGGTGATTTTCAAAGCCGTCCTTAAAGCAAAATAGCGCACGATTCTTCCTTCCTGTTACGTCCTCTTGGCCCGAACTCTTTATAGGCCGAACAGCTCCTTCGCATTCCTATAGAGAATCTTTTCCTTATCGCCGTCAGAAATCCGCGGGTGATTTCTCAAAGCGTGAAGGTTACCGGGAAACTCGTTGTCCCAGTGCGGAATGTCCGATGCATAAAGAAAATGCTCAGCGCCCAAATAATTGATCGACTCGGGGAGCAATGACTCGCCGGATTCAGGGCTAAAATACATCTTCGATTTGCGCACCAGATCGCTCGGCTTTTCTTTGAGTAGAGGCATCTCGTGCTTGGCGCGTTTCTCCCAATGCTCATCCAGGCGGTCGAGATAGTACGGAAGCCAGGTTGCGCCAATCTCCAGAAAGGCGAGCTTCAAGTTCGGGAAGCGCACCGGCACGCCCTGACACACCACATGCGTGAACTGGAGCAGCAAACCGACAGTAAAGGCATAGGAATGTACTTCGGCAAACGTCGATAACACGGCCGCGCCGATCTCATGCGAATTGCTGCGCGAGCCGTGAATGCCGATTACGGCGCCTAGTTTTTCCGCTTCGGCGTACACTGGATCATAGAACGTGCTGCCCAGCCCCATTGGCAAACCCATGGGCAGGATTTCGAACCCTTTCAGGCCTAACTCCGTCACCCCACGCCGCAGCTCTTCGGCCGCGGCTTTGGGATCGCGCAGCGGCAAGACACCGACACAGCTCACGCGGTCCGAAAGCGCGTTAAATTCTTTTGCGAAGTGAGTATTGCAGGCTCGCGCCACTGCGAGTTGAAATGGCAGCTCCTGGATTTTGGAGACATTGCCGGACCCGGTAGGGAAGCAGATCGCCTTCTCCATGCCTTCGCGGTCCATGATCCGATGCCATTCGTCGATTTGCTCCGTCGGGCTCAAGTCCTCCCAGCGCACCGCCGTTTCAAAACTGTCGAACAGGTTTGCATCCCATGGTTGATCGCGCGTCCGCAGGGCCGTCGAGCGCTTGTCCCAGGGCGCCTCGAGATACTTTCGGATGTAACGCTCTTTTTCCAAGACATGCCCATCGGCATCGATCACTGGACAGTTCACCATACGACCTCCTGCTGCTTTCAAAATGGCTCAACCTAGAGGCGCAGAGGGCGCGGAGAAAAATGAGAATTTTCTACCCGCGTCCTCGGTGTCTCGGTGGTAAATGGGTTTTCCCTTTTCAATCCTCCACCACGGATACCTTTGCTTGCACGCCTTTTTCACGGAGGATCTGCACGTACTCCCTATGGATTTCCGGTGGCTCGTCTTCCATCGGAATCATCGTCCAAAGCGGATTACGAAATCGGTCGTGGCTA
>DATIEH010000041.1:0-3913 GCA_035455905.1 Binatia bacterium
TTGATAACGCCGCCCAACGCATTCGCCGTTCCCGGTAACGTGTGCACGAGAACCATTTGCGGCTTTTGCGTGACGTTGTAATAACCGTGGGCCATCGACACTGCAGCTTGCTCGTGCGGTACGACAATGGGTTGGATGTCGCGTGGATCTTCCTTGGCGGTCTTCGCCATCGCTTCGATCAGCGGTCCATGATCGGTTCCGGTATTGGCGAACATATAGCGTACGTCACCGAGCGCCTTGATTTGCGCAAGAAAAGCTTCAGCGCCGTTCGAAACTGCAATCGTCGTCTTTTCAGCCATAGAAACTCCCTTACCCGCTAAAGGTATCCCTTTTCTCGATAGTACTTCTCTGCTCCCGGGTGGAGTGGGAAATCCAACGGTCCCGCTTCCGTATTCGAGCAAAGCTGTTTCATCGACGGAACCTCCGCGGCGTCGTAGGGAATCTCCTCGCGAATTTTGTCGAGCACGCCGGCAATGTGATACGCCATCTCATCGGGAAATTTTTTATGCACCACGATCGGCCAGCCGCTGAAATCCACCACGGTGGTCGGGTCGTTGATGCCGGCGATTCGTCCATGATCGAGACGCGCGCGCTTGAAGCCGTAGGCTTCGAGTTGTTTCAGGACAGGTTCGGAATAAGACAAAAACTTCATGCCGTACTCGACTGCAACATCGCCCCAGGAATCCATGCCTTCGTCGATGACCATTTCGAGCTTACCTGAAACGATCCCTTGGCGCCGCTGTGGATTGCTCGGCCGCACGACTTCGTCAACCTTGCCGGCCCCACTTGACGAAGTGCCGCTGAGAAATGCCGTGCGCCTTGAGCAAAAACTTGATGGCGAAGTCAACGCAATCGTTGACCGCGATCGATACGCGCATTTTGGGCTTTTTTGCGATCAACTCTTCCATGCTGTTCACCTCCAAGCGCGGCGACACAGCAATCACCAGCCGATCCCACGAAGGAAATACCGCCAGCGCGCGTAGCGGTGATTTGTTCTTGAACGGCCCGACGCCGCGCACCGCCATCGATGGAATAATCGATGGATTGAGCCAGACGAGATCGAGCTTTCCGCTCGCGACCAGTTTGGCGCCGTTCAAACCGCTGCACCAAGCCGGACTGACACCGATGGTAAATGGATAGGGCGGTCCGGAATGGCCTTTTCCACCGGGCAACTCGACCATTAATCGAATCGCGCTCGTCAACAGAGTTGGCACATCTTCGTAAAGACCCGATAAAATTTTGGTCGCGATGCGCGCGCGCATCAAGCTCGCGCTCATGGGTTTCACGCTGCGATCATCATAGCTCACTGAAACTATTCGCTCCTTTACACGTTTCGGCGATAACGCTTAGCGCTAATCTGAAACCGGACGCCTGTCAACAACCCGATGCGCAGCTTGCGATAACGAGCGTGCTGTTTTTTTCACCGTCGATGAGTAAGCAGCTTGTTTTTCCGCGTGCCGGTAGATATAGCCTGAACAAAACGCACGAGGTTTAATCATGGAACTTGCCCCTATCGCTGCCACCACGATCGGCAGCTTTCCACGACCGACTTGGCTGGCGCAGACTGATCGAAGTCGCGCGCTTTTTCGCCTCGAGGGCGCGGTACTCAAAGAAGCGCAAGACGACGCCACGGCGCTGAGCATCCACACGCAGGAGCGGATCGGGCTCGATCTGCTCTCGGACGGCGAGCAGAGGCGCACCGGGTTCATCAACCATATTCTTGCGGCATTTAACGGCGTCGATTTGGAACATGAAGCCGTCAAGCAAATTTACCGCCGGCGCGAACAGCCCCGTCCGGTTCCGCGCGTGGTGGGTAAGATCAGCCGTCGCGTGCCGGCGATCGTCGAAGACCTTCGGTTTGCCAAAGCCCAAACAACGAAGCCGATCAAAATGGACGTGCCTGGACCGATGACGGTGATCGACAGCACACTCGATGAGTACTACAAAGACGAAGCTGCCATGGCGATGGACGTCGCCGCGGCATTGAACCAAGAGCTCCGCGACTTGCAGGCAGCGGGCTGTGATGTTCTGGAAATTGATGAACCGGCGATGACTCGATATCACGAAAAGGTTTTCGCCTACGGCGCCAAAGCTCTCGATCGCTGTCTCGAGGGCATCCACGTCCCTACGGTGGTTCATCTCTGCTACGGTTATCCAGGCGGTGCCGGACAACAGCACGAATACGAATATCCCGAATTGCTGAGCGAGTTGATGAAAACCCGGATCGGTGGTTTTGGTGTTGAATTCGCTCGCAGCGGCTATGATCCGGCAGTTTTAGCCATCGCCAAAGGACGGATCGTGATGTTTGGCTGCGTCGATCCGAGCGACACGCCGGTGCCACCGCTTGGTTCTGTCGTCGAGCGAGTGCGCACGGCGCTGAAATACGTCGAGCCGAACTATCTCTGGCTCGCCCCCGACTGCGGTCTGATGACGATCAGCCGAGAGTTAGCGAATGCCAAGGCCAAATTACTCGTGGATGCGGCCAGAGAAGTGCGAAAGAGCCTGTAACGTTTCGCTTCAGATGAACGGCCTGGCTGGAAAACCTCAGCAAGCCTCATTGTCATCCTGGGCCAACATACGATCTTCGAGGCCTCCTCGCATAGCTCCTCACAATGATATTGCCATGCTCGAAATTGCCATTCATGCGCCGGGGAATGACTGATGCGGAGGCACCGCTACAATGCCAAAATTCAACGCGCCAAAGGCTTGTTAGAAATTGCTGCGGCAATGTATGAGACTTCGCTATCCTTTCAAACCACCCGTGCCGCCGAGAAGGTGTTGCAAACCGAATCGCGCGTCGGGCACGAGCTCGAGCTTAGGCTCGTTTCGGCGAACCCGGCAGATTCGAACAGCGTGCCGCTTTCTTTCGCCGCCGACAGCTTCGCGGAATTGAAGGGCGTGGCCGAAGGCAGGTATACTCTCGCGTGGGTCAATCCTTCCGCCGCAGCGACTCTCGCCTATCGAGGCACTGGTCCGTTTAAAACAAAATTGCCGCTCCGAGTGATTGCGACCTTTCCGTCCTACGACGTGATGGGATTCGCCGTGCACAAGTCCACCGGCATCACCTCCCTCGCGCAAATCAGCAAGCGGCGTTTTCCACTGCGTCTCTCGACGAATGTAACGTCTGAAAGTGCGCTCGGCGCCAGCCCGACGATGTTCACCGTACAAGCGGTCATGAATGCCGCCGGTTTTACGCTGGCTGATTTGAAAAAATGGGGCGGCAAAGTCGTCTCCGTTCCGCGACCCAGTCATCCCGATCGGCGCGATGCGATTCAAAACAGCACGGTTGACGCCGTTTTCGATGAAGGCATTAAAAGTTGGGGCCAGACTGCCATCGACAACGGATTTGTTTATCTGCCGATCGAAGGAGAGATCCTGCGGCGGCTCGGAAAAATGGGTTACCGAACCTCTGTGGTCCCCCGGTCGCGCTTCAAGGGCATGACGGCCGACGTTCCTACGGTCGATTTCAGCGGCTGGCCGATGGTCGTACACGCCGATTTGCCCAATGATATTGCCTACGCGCTTTGCGAAGCGATCGAAAAGCGCCGCAAAGCGCTGCCCAGCGACAATTTCAAACCGATCAGCATGCGCCAGCTCTGTGCCAACGACGAGGAAGCCCCCTTCAACGTGCCGCTCCATCCCGGAGCGCGGCGCTTTTATCGCGAACGGGGCTATCTCGTATGATTCGTGGGAAACGTGCAGGGCTCCTGAAACCCTCCGCGACCTCCGCTGGAAAATCGCTGCGCAGAAAAAAGACTCCGATTTGCCCGGAATGTGGCTCCCGTGAAGTCATTCCGGTTCTACATAACCCGATCACCCAAGCTCAGCAGCGCGCCATCGATTCGGGCCGCGCCATTCTCGCCGATCGCGAGGAGTGGGAAGGCATGACGGAGTGGTATTGCAAATCCTGCGG
>DATIEH010000042.1:0-3674 GCA_035455905.1 Binatia bacterium
GTTCGGAGGTGAACTTCTGGCGCTTGCGGCGGTTCGTAGGCGCTGTCGATGCCCGTGAAGTTGACCAGTTCTCCTCGTCTGGCCTTGGCGTAGAGGCCTTTTACGTCGCGCCGTTCGCATTCTTCCAAGGGGGTGTCGACAAAGATCTCGATGAACTCTCCGGGTTCGAATAGCCCGCGCGCCATATCTCGCTCGGCGCGATAGGGAGAAATAAACGCGACGATAACGATCAATCCGGCATCCACCAAAAGCTTGGCGACCTCGGCGACCCGACGAATGTTTTCGACGCGATCAGCCTCGGTGAATCCAAGATCCCGATTGAGACCATGGCGGACATTATCACCATCGAGAATATAGGTGTGCTTGCCTTCGGCAAGGAGGCGCTTTTCCAAAAGATTGGCGATGGTGGATTTTCCCGATCCCGAAAGCCCCGTGAACCACAGGCAGCGCGCCTCTTGATGCTTGAGCTTGGCGCGCGCGGACTTGGTGACCTGGAGAGCTTGCCAGTGAACATTGCTGGCTCGACGGAGCGCGAAGCGGATGAGACCTGCTCCCACGGTATCATTGGTCAGCTTATCGATAAGGATAAACGCGCCCAGCCGTTTGTTCTCGGTATAGGGTAGAAACGGCACCGGACGGTCGAAGCTCACTGTGACCGTGCCGATTTCATTCAAAGCAAGTGTTCGGGCGGCAAGGTGCGCGCCGGTGTTGATGTCGAGCCGGTACTTGATGTGCGTGATTGTCACGCTCGCAGATTTGTTATGAACAAGCGCGGCGTAAGGACGGCCTGCGAGCAGAGCATGTTCGCTCATCCACAGGATATCTGCTTCAAATTGGTCCGCGCACTCGATCGGATGCGCGGCACTCGCAATGACATCACCGCGGCTGACATCCACATCATCGGCCAGGACCAAAGTGATGGATTGACCTGCCGCGCTGGTTTGCTGCAGGCCTTCGTAGACAACAATCTGCTTGACTGTACTTTGGGCGCCCGAAGGGCTGATGCGCACGGCATCTCCTGGCTCCACCAAACCGCTGGCGATCCGTCCAGCAAAGCCGCGAAAGTCGAGATTGGGACGATTAACCCATTGCACGGGCATTACAAAAGGTCGGTTCATCTCACCCTGGTCAGCCGGAACGATTTCGAGCCAATTGAGCAGCGTCTTTCCCTCATACCAAGGCATCTCAACTTGGCTGGACTCGACAACGTTCTGGCCTTCCAAAGCCGAAACAGCGATTGCCGTGATCGTTTCGAAGGAGAGGTCCTGGGCAAACCGACGATAGGCGAGCTCAATCTCGTCAAACACCTCTTTGGACCAGTTCACCAGATCCATTTTATTGATTGCCAATGCCACATGGCGAATGCCCAACATCGAAACGATGCGGCTGTGGCGTTTGGTCTGAGTGAGCACTCCTTTGCGGGCGTCAATCAGCAAAATCGCAGCCTGCGCCGTCGAGGCTCCAGTCGCCATGTTGCGAGTGTATTGTTCATGCCCCGGCGTATCGGCGACGATGAAGCGCCGGGTTGGCGTGGCGAAAAACCGGTAAGCGACATCGATCGTAATGCCTTGCTCTCGCTCCGCCTGGAGTCCGTCTACTAGCAGCGCGAAATCCAGACGCTCGCCTTGCGTGCCAAATTTTTGTGAATCGAGCTTCAGCGCTTCAAGCTGATCCTCGAAAATCAGCTTGGTTTCATAAAGCAGGCGTCCAATCAGAGTCGACTTGCCATCGTCAACGCTGCCGCACGTTATAAAGCGCAGCGTATCCATTAAAAATAGCCTTCCTGCTTTTTTCGCTCCATGGAGCCAGCGCCGTCGTGGTCAATTATACGACCCTGCCGCTCGGAGGTGCTCGCGCCAAGAGTTTCAGCGACAATCTCGTCGAGCGTCGTGGCATTACTTTCAATGCCGGCGGTCAGCGGATAACAGCCGAGGGTGCGAAATCGAATCATGCGCAGTTCCGGCTCTTCACCGGCCTCCAAGGGCAAACGGTGATCGTCAACCATAATCCATTGACCGTAGCGGTTAACCACCGGCCGTCTCGCAGCGAAATAGAGCGGCACAATCGGAATATTCTCCTGCCGGATGTATTGCCAGATGTCGGCTTCCGTCCAATTGGACAGCGGAAAGACACGCACGGTTTCTCCGGCATTGATGCGCGTGTTGTACAGGTTCCAAAGCTCCGGGCGTTGCGCCTTGGGATCCCAACGATGACCGACAGCGCGAAATGAAAAGATGCGCTCCTTGGCGCGCGATTTTTCCTCGTCTCGCCGGGCGCCGCCGAACACGAAATCGAAGCCGTGCAGATCGAGGGCTTGCTTGAGCGCTTCGGTCTTCATGACATCGGTGTGGTATGCCGAGCCGTGGGTGATGGGCCCGATACCTTCGGAGGCGCCACGCGGGTTCGTATAGGTGATGAGTTGAAAACCGAGTTGTCGTGCCGTGCGGTCGCGAAACGCGATCATTTCACGGAATTTCCAGCCGGTATCGATGTGCATCAATGGAAATGGAATGGGCGCGGGATAAAACGCTTTCTGCGCCAATCGCAACATCACCGAAGAGTCCTTGCCGATCGAATAAAGCATGACCGGCTTTCTTGCGGTGGCCGCCACCTCGCGGATGATTTCGATGGACTCGGATTCGAGTTCTGAGTAAACATCGGTGGTCATGATGAACATTGACCTCCTGGAAAAAAATCGATCGAATCATTCTAATAGCCTAGCCTGCGCAAATAAGTCCAGCGGTAACCCGTGGGGAAATCGAATTAGGTGGTCGGATGTTGTTACCGGGAGACCCGGATTAAGATCGCGTTTTGACTTGAAGAGAAGAGCGAAGATGACATAGGTATCTAGTGTCCTGGAAATTCAAATGGCCAACAACTACGAAGCCGTTTTTCATGATACCGATGAAGCTGGCATCTATGACTGTCCTGGATTCCGGGTCGCGCTAGCCAGCGCCAGCTCGCTCGGAATGATAATGCATTTTCTTGTGATTTGGTTCAGGACAATAGGGCAGGTGTTTGCCATGAGGATACTTTCGGTTGCATAGGAGGTGAGCGATGCTCAAGACGCATGGGGTGCTACATTTTAGTTTGGCGGTTACCGATTTAGATCGCAGTCGTAAATTCTACGAGCAATTGCTCGGCATGAAAGTCGTCGAACAATCCCCGCGCATGGTGTTCTTACAGACCGGCGATGACTATTTAATCTTGGCAAAGGGAAGCGAGCCGATGAAATACGATTCGGCCAAAAGCACGCCGGTGCACCATGCTTTTAAAGTCAAGCCCGAGGATTTCGAACCCTCGATCGAGTTTCTGCGCAAAAATGGCGTCGAAGTGTTTAATATCGAGGATCGAAACCAGGGAGTCTTCTGGGGACCGCAAGCGTATTTTCTAGATCCGGACGGAAATAAACTGGAAATCTATGCCGGGCCGGGCGCGAAGAAGAGTTAGGGATTGGGATTAGAAGTGCAAGCATTCCACGTGGCGGAAATAGAATCTCGGAAAGATTTCTCCCTGCGGTCGAAATAACATTGACTCTGCAACAGCAGCGTACTCGACGAGAGTACGCTGCTTGCTCGATGGCCGGTCAGTCGGAGGCGGCGGGGATGAGCTTACTTGCCGCGGGTCGCCGTCCACTTGGCGCCACCGGAGGTGCCGTCGATCGAATTTCCATT
>DATIEH010000043.1:0-20095 GCA_035455905.1 Binatia bacterium
TCGGACGAACCGTCCGTATCAAGCCGGGAATTTACTGTCGCGGAAACGCGTGCGCTTGACGTGAGGCGATGCGATGAATGGGACAGCGGTAGAATCAATAAGAAAGATCTCTCACCCCGTTCGAGATGACAAACGCCATACGGCCATTTCGAGCGTAGCGAGAAATCTTTTCCCGGTATTTCAGCTTTGTGTCGGGAGCAGCGGCGCAGTGGCGAAGTTGACGCCGAAACGCTTACACCAGACGGTGACGGCACGATACTTGGCGAGGTCAATGTCCGTCGGCAACTCGTAATTCTGATCGCCAATGTTGCCTTTGATGCTGCCGAGATCGACAAAGCCGGCTTTCTTTACAGTCTCGTCATCCTGGGCGTCGTTTGCCGCGACGAGATAAACATGCACGTCGGGCCCGTTGGAAGTTTCGAATGCGCTAAAGCGAAGCACATTCTTGCCATCGGGTAGTTTGTAGATTGACGCTAGTCCTTTCGTCTGGTGGGCGATGCCGCGAAAATTGCCTTCAGCAACCTTTGCAGGAACGGAAACGGGAGCGTCCAGACGGGCCTCGCCGAAATTGACGCCAAAGCGAGCGCACCAAATCGTGACGTTTTTGAATTTGCCCAGATCGGTGTTTTCGGGAATGTCATAGTTCTGATCGCCCCTATTGCCTTTCATCGATCCCAGATCGATGAAGCCGGTTTCCTTGAGGGCGTCGTTGCCTTTCTCGATTTCACCCGAGGTCAAATAGACGTGCACGTCAGGGCCGTTGGATGTTTCGAAATCGGTCAAACGCAACGTCCGTTTGCCGTCCGCCAGTCGATAAATCGACGCCAGTCCTTTGGTTTCATGCGCCAGTCCCTTGAAGTTGCCTTTCGTGACCGGCATTGGCCCTTTCTCGATGGCGGCCATGGCGGCGCCGCCGGGAAATTCCTCGTTCACGGTTCTGTTTATGAACAAAAGCTCCGGTCGAAATGCATACCAGCCAATCGCCAGCAGCACCGCGGCAGCGCCGAGAATTGTATTGCGTTTCCTCATGGATCCTCCTCAGCCTGGTTATTTGTACCGAGATAACCGGATCAGGCTGCGGATTAGATGTTTGGCAAGCGTGAAAAGATGCGCAGCTTTAGCACAAAATGTTTCGATGAGCTTAAGAGTTGGACCGCTGGGCGTTCGTCAGGCCGGCAACAGAATTTCCAAGCATTTTGATTCGATGCTTATATCCACGGCTAATTGAAGCTTATCGGAAGAAGAACCGTCTTTTGGCCAAAGGTCGTCATCGATGTGGACTCGGGCGCCCGCGCATTCGATATGCATCTGGCGGGCTTGTTGGACGGTTAATCCTGGGAAACCGGCCGCGCCTTCCAGGCGATCGGAGAGAAACTGCATGATCTGGTCTCGTTCATTTGCCGCCGCTAGAACTACATCGAGCAATCCGTCACCGGGAGGTCCTGCCTGAACAATGCATAAATTGGGGCCGATACAGCGCACGTTCATGGCTTCGAGCAAAATATAGTCGCCCGATAGATCCCGGCCATCGATACTGAGCCTTAAGCGATAGGCCGGATGACTGTCGAGACGATGCTTCATGATTTGAACCACCGAATCGAGTTTTTCTTTTGGCGCATTTAGGTGCGCAAGATCGATGTTTTGACGAGCATCGAGCTTGGACATGACGTCGGTGAATAACCCCAAGCCAAGTCCTTCGATGAAGTATTGTTTGCCCCATGGACCGTGGGCGACCCCGACGTCTAACTGTATCCGGCGCCCGCTCCCCCATCCTCTGATCAAATCATCCATGGAAAGACCGGTAAGGCCCAGTGTGCTCGCAATGTTGTTCGCCGTTCCCATGGGCAGAACTGCAATCGGAACAGACTTGCCGATCATTTGCTTCGCCACGGTGCCCACGATGCCATCTCCGCCGGCGACTGCGACGAGATCTCCCGGCTCGAGCAGAGCATCTTCCCAGCCGGCGTTACGGCAGGATTGACAAACTACCGAATGCCCTGCGGCTCGAATCGAGTTTGCGATTTCATCGGCACACGACTCGTCCGTGCTGCCGGCATCGGGATTATGGATCAGGGTGACCTTCATATTTGGGGTAGATTGAACGACTAATTATGAAATACTGATTTATGGTTTGATAAAAAATCGCGGCTGTCGAGGAGGCGTGTCCTTATGCGTATTCTAATCTCTAACGATGACGGGATCTATAGTCCGGGGATTCTCGCCCTCGCTGAGGTCGCGCAACAATTCGGCGAGGTGCGCATTGTCGCGCCAGATGTGGAGCAATCCTCCGCCGGACAATCCATCACCGGTTGGCGTCCGCTCACATACAAACGCACGCCGATCAAAGGATTCGAAGCTTATCGGGTGAACGGCACCCCGGCCGATTGTGTCGTGCTTGGAGCGTACAACTGGGAGAAGGTGAACATCGTCCTGTCGGGCATAAATTTGGGGAGTAATTTAGGCAATGCCATCTGGCATTCCGGAACCGTTGCGGCGGCAAAACAGGCGACACTGTTAGGGCTGCGCGGTGTCGCCTTGAGTATGCCGGCGAGCCAGGAGGAGCCTAATTTCGAAATGTTGAAACCATCCGTGCAGAAGGTTTTGCAAATGTTGTTCAATGAACCGCGTTTGCCCCTCGTTAATGTCAACCTTCCCGAGCAGCAACCTAAAGGCGTGAAGTGGACACGCCAATCGGTCCGGCATTACGACGGAAAAGTGGTGCCCGGCGAAGATCCAATGGGCCGCAAACATTTTTGGTTCAGCGTTGTTCCCATCGAGGAGACCGAAGAAGGAACCGACCGCTGGGCGGTCGAGCGAGGCTATGTTTCGATGACGCCGTTAAGTATCGATCTGACCAACGAAAAGGAGCTCGCCGCCGCCATCGCTCGACAACCGACAGGATGATGACTTTGTAAGAGTGATTCACCAATCGTGTTTATTCATCCATGGATTATGTTGATCTCATTCAATGGCCGGCAATGGTACTGACTGCCGTTGCCGCATGGCTCGTGGGATCCCAGAGGAGAACGAAACGCGGCGTTGGATTTTGGCTTTTTCTTTTGAGCAACGTTCTTTGGACCCTCTGGGGTTGGCATGCTCGAGCTTACGCCCTGATCGTTTTGCAAATTTGCCTTGCCGCAATAAATATCCGCGGCGCGCAAAAGAACGATCCTGCACTGAGCAGCAGCTCAGGAGCTTAGAGACGGTGCAAAGAGTAGAGGTGGTTTCACTTCAACGTGGAAGAGAAATCTCTGACGGCCTGGAACCTAGACTTGTGAAAAACTCGGGCCCTAGCTACGTCGTCTGATGGCACATTACCTGCGCCCGCTACCAACAGCAGTAAATCGAAGGAGGCTCTATGGACTGGAATCAGATTCAAGGACAGTGGAAGCAGCTCAAGGGCAAAGCTAAAATAAAATGGGGAAAATTGACCGACGATGAGATCGATGTCGTCGAGGGCAGACGTGACGAGCTAGTGGGAAAAATTCAGCAGCGCTACGGCATCGCGAAAGACCAGGCGGAAAGAGAAGTCGACGACTGGATGAAGGAGTTCTAGCTCGGAATACGATGCTGAGCCATTCGAGCAGATTGTTGACCGTTAGCCGACGTGTCAGCGATCTGCTCGAAGCCATTGTTTTTGAAATATGCCAACAAGAGCAAGCAAAAAGACGCGCGTCCCAAGGAAGAAGACCAGGCGCTGGTCGCAACGCGTGACCGATACGAGCGATGCTCTCGATCTGGAAAGGGGAGTATTTTCCTTGAACGACCCGCGGGCAATCGCCCGTTCGCTAAAGCGATCGGCCGAGCGCAGCGGGCGGCGTAAAGCCGAACCGTTTCGCTCGGCCATGTCGATGCTCAACTTCTATATAAATCGGGCTGGTCAGAAATTATCCAGGGCTCGGCGGGTCCGCTTGGAAAAAGCCAAGGAAGAATTGCGCCGTTTATACCACCGTAAGACTGCCCGCTAACCTCTTTTGAAAATCCGTTCACCAACCCTGACGTATACGAGAGCCCTCCATCCTAGGTATAGTTGTAATCTCGCGTATATCATTTCGAGCCGAGCGAGAAATCCTCGTTCGTACTTAGCCGAGCGACGCCACCACGCTGCTCAGGCTTTCATTCCTGAAAAACTGTTCACCGTCGCGTGTAGGTTTCGGGCAAAATCAGTGGCTGCCTGCGTGCTCATACCAAACGCGCTCCGGGCATATTCTTTAAGCGCGAGAACGACCGGAAGCGGCATTTTCTGCAAGTGCTCGACGAGCGTTGATACTGCGCGATCGAGATCATTGCCGGGCACGACATCGCTCGCAATGCCAAACGTGAGCGCTTTTTGGGCATCGATTTCCTGGGCTGAATACATCATAAAGCTGGCGGCTTTGCGCGGCACCCGGTCAACTAATGCGGAAAAGGCGATGGTCGGCATGATGCGATGAGCGGTTTCAGGGAACTGAAAACGCGCTCTGTCGCTCGCGATGGTAATGTCACAAAGCGCCGCAAGAGCGCAGCCAAGGCCAACCGCGCGCCCTTGAACGACGCCGATGATCGGCACGCGGGCGTTCCGAAAAGCGCCGTATAGGTTGAAAATAGTTTCGCTGCGCTCGCGCACAGCGTAGGCTTCGAGCACGGGGGTAGCTTGTCCCATCGCTTCGCGCCCAAGGCAAAAGTCGTCGCCGGCTCCCTTGAAGATAATTAGCCGGGATTCCCTCGATCCCGCGTCGAACATCTCCGTTACTTTCGCCCATGTGGCATCCGTTTGTCGGTTGCCGCTTTCCGGGCGATTCAGGAGAATCGTTACGATGTCGCCTTCTCTTGTCATCATTACCGGTTCTGCCATTCGATTTTTTCTCCTTCTGATGAATCTGCGAGGACTGTAGAGGAGCCTCGCTCAAATTGTCAACGGCGGGCGCGCGCTGCTCGACCATAATCAACAGATCAATCTCGATTACTCGTGCTCCATTCTTGCGAAGCTGCACGCGCGGCAATAGAATGCCGCCAATCTAGTGGAGATTCTTATGATTAAGAGATTGCGGTTGTTTACATTGGCGTTATCTCTATTGCTGCCGTTGGAGTCGGCGCGCGCTCAGGAAGCGCTACCGGAAGGTAGCGGCAAAAAGGCGGTCCAAAGCTATTGCGTGCAGTGCCATGATCTCAGCACGGTTACGCGCAGCGGTTACAACGCCGAGGGGTGGCGCAACAATCTGCATATGATGATCAATGTCGGCTCCAGTCTTCCGCAGGGGGAGGTTGAACCGCTGGTCGATTATTTATCAAAAAATTTTCCCGCACGATCCAGGCCCGCGGCCAAGCTAATTCCGGGAAACGTCAAAATCACCATAGCCGAGTGGCAGGTGCCGACACCGGGATCGCGGCCGCACGATCCACTCGCGACGGCGGACGGGGCGATCTGGTACACGGGGCAATTTGCCAACACCCTCGGACGGTTTGATCCGAAGAGCGGCGCCATCAAGGAATTTCATTTACCGGATAAATCGGGGCCGCACGGCTTGACCGCCGATAAAGACGGCAACATTTGGTACACGGGAAACTTCAAGGCAACGATCGGAAAGCTCGATCCGAAAACCGGCGAGGTCATCGAATATTTCATGCCCAATCCAGCGGCGCGTGATCCGCATACCCCGATCTTCGATAAGAACGGGACTCTCTGGTTCACCGTGCAAGGCGGAAATATGGTCGGCAGACTCAAACCGGAAACCGGCGAAATCAAGCTTGTCACCGCGCCGACGCCAAAGTCGCGGCCCTATGGGATGGTGATTAGTTCAAAGAATATTCCGTTTTTTGTCGAGTTCGGCTCGAACAAGATCGCGAGCATCGACTCGGATACGATGGCGATCCGCGAATATGTGTTGCCGCATAGCGAGAGTCGGCCGCGGCGGATTGCGATCACCAGCGATGATGTGATCTGGTACTCGGATTACTCGCGCGGTTATCTCGGCCGCTACGATCCGGCCACGGGGAAGGCGAGCGAATGGGCGTCGCCCGGCGGTCCGCAATCGCAACCCTACGGCATCGTCGCCGTCAATGATGTAATCTGGTACAGCGAAGCCGGAGTGGCGCCAAACACAATGGTGCGTTTCGATCCCAAGACAGAAAAGTTTCAGACCTGGAAAATTCCTTCGGGCGGCGGCGTCGTACGCAACGTGAGTTTGACGAAGGACGGCAACATCGCGATCGCGTGCAGCGGCGTCAACCGAATCGGATTGGTGAGATTAAACTAGTCGCGCAGGAGCAGACGGAGGGTAAAATGTCAGAACAAACTTTGAGTGGAAGCTGTCTCTGTAAATCAGTGCAATATAAGGTGAGCACGCCTTTTATGCGATTCGGTCATTGTTACTGTTCGCGATGCCGGAAAGCCACAGGCGGCGTGCGCTCGACGAACATAGCTGTGCCGATCAATCAATTCCGCTGGACCCAGGGGGAGGATTTGATCAAGCGCTTTGATTTACCCGAAGCCAAAAGCTTCGCCCGACAGATCTGCAGCCGCTGCAATTGCCCAGTGCCTCATGCCTCGCGCGATGGCACCCGAGCGATCGTGCCGGCCGGCACCCTCGACGATGTTCCGCCGGGAAAACCGTCCGTGCATGGATACTGGAGCAGCCGGGTGACTTGGGTTGATATCGATGAATCGGATTTGCCGTGCACGGATTGATGCTGCGGAACTGAGTCCTACAGAATATAGGGAATATAGGGAAGAAAGATCGCCATGTCAGAACACTATCACGATGAAAACGATGTGAAGCTTATGCGTGAGATGCGCAAACTCGCGCCGGACGATTTCAACGCCTGGCTTGGTTTGAATAGCATCGTCGGGCGTGAGAATGGCGCGATTCCAAGAAAATACCGGGAACTGATCGCGATTGCGGTCTCCGGCACGACGCAGTGCCCCTATTGCATGGAGGCCCACGCCAAGGCTGCGCATGCTGCAGGGGCAAGCCGTGAAGAGGTTGTGGAGGCGTCGCTGATTGCCGCAGCGCTGCGCGCCGGTGGCGCGGCGACACACGGCGCCATGGCGCTCAAGTTTTTTGACCAACAGGCGGAACAGAAAAAAGCCTGAGGTTTTTGCGCGCGCCGGCGCCCGTTATTTTCCGCTGCGGCATATAGCGTGGCATTTCGCTCTCGCAAGAACCATAAGTCCCTCTGTCCCCTTTTTTGCAAAGAGGATGCAATTTTTTCGACATTCGATTGGATTACTTTAGCGCTCCCGCCATGCTGAGTTACGATGTTGTTGAATGGGGCCAGCCGCTCGAAAGAGTCGAGCGGAAAACGCCCATACCCGCCGGCGCGGAGGTGCTCTTAAAGCTAAAATATTGCGGCGTCTGCCACAGTGACGCTCATATTCGTGACGGCTATTTTGAGCTGGGTGGAGGCAAACGCTTGCTAATGAGCGAACGCGGCATGCGGCCGCCGGTTACCCTTGGACACGAACCGTTGGGCACTGTGATCGCAGCGGGGCCGGAAGCCGTCAATGCTCCGATCGGTCAGGATCGTCTAGTTTACCCGTGGATCGGTTGTGGTGCTTGCACGCGTTGCGGCGAAGGCCTGGATCAGTATTGCATGGAGCCGCAGATGATTGGTATCCAGCGTCGAGGCGGATACGCCGATCATTTGATCGTGCCGCATGCCCGCTATCTCATCGATGCGGCAGGCATCGATCCGCTGTGGGCGGCTACTCTGTCGTGCTCCGGATTGTCGTCCTACGCCGCCGTCTCCAAGCTTCGTCCGATTCCCGTCGAAGAATGGATCGGGGTTATTGGGGCAGGGGGTCTGGGCCTCTCAGCGGTTGGCATGCTGCGCGCAATCGGCCACCAGCGAATCGTCGCGGTCGATATCGACAGAGATAAGCTAGCCACGGCGGAGAAGGCGGGCGCCGCAGCGACTCTCAACACGCGCGAAGGCGAGCCCGAGCTGGAACTGAAAAGAATTACGAATCATGCGCTTTTCGGCGCAATCGATTTCGTTGGCGCCGCGGAAACGGCGCAGCTCGTGATCAGCTCGCTGCGAAAAGGGGGCCGATTGATTCTCGTCGGTCTGTTCGGCGGGGAGATTCCGCTCTCGATCGCAGGCACAATTTTGCGTGCAATCACGGTACAGGGCTCTCATCTCGGCAGTCTCGAAGAACTGAAAACGGTCATCGGGCTTGCGCGCGCACGCAAAATCAAGCCGATTCCCATCGAGAAGCGGGATTTTTCCGATCTCAACCGCACCCTGGATCAATTGAAAAGCGGGAGCGTGACCGGCAGAGTGGTTATAGCAATTTAGCTCTGGAAGGTGTTCCGTTGAGGGATTCCACCCCACAACCGACGAACATAGATTTTCGCTCCAAAATAGATCTTTGGCTGGTGGGTGCAATCCTTGTCGTGCCGGTTTTCGTACTCGAATTTATAGCCGGCGACGGCGGAGTCAATGAGTACCGCGTCGACCTGCTCACGTGGCTGATCGTCATTATCGTCGTGGGCGGCGTCGGCGGGCTTTACGCAACGACACGGTACACGATCACTGCGGATATGCTCTTGGTGAGGTCAGGTCCTTTCGCTTGGGCAATTCCGCTGCGGGAAATTACGCGCATCGAGCCAACGCGCAACCCCGCCTCAAGTCCGGCGTTTTCGCTGGATCGCTTGAGTATCTATTACGGTCTAGGCAATCACTTGATGGTCTCTCCGACAGACAAAGAAAGCTTCCTGGCCACTCTGAAAAAGCGAATGCAAGCTCAGAACGAGGCGATCACTCGGTAGCCGAGATCATCATTCCTGCAGAAATTCTGAAACGGCTTGCCCGATGCCGCTGTACAGCCGGATCATAGTCTCGTTTGTGAAGCCACTCAGGTTGTGTTTATAACAATCTGTGCCATTCTCGAAGCTTGGTCTTTCGCCGCAAGTGCTTGAAGGCGTGCGCGCCGCCGGTTATACGGATCCCACGCCGATTCAACTGCGCGCCATTCCACTCATTTTGGCGGGTCGCGACGTTATTGGTTCGGCGCAAACCGGCACTGGAAAAACTGCCGCGTTCGCACTGCCGTTGATTTCGCGCCTTGGCACGCACGGCAAGCTGCGCACGCTGGTGCTCGAGCCGACCCGCGAACTTGCCGCACAGGTCGAAACGGCGCTCCGCGATTACGCACGATTTACGAACTTGCGCACCGCCGTCGTATTCGGAGGCACCGGTTACGGCAAGCAGGATCAGAGTTTGCGCCAAGGCGTGGATGTCCTGGTTGCGACGCCAGGCCGCCTTCTCGATCAAATGCACCGGCGCATGGTCCGGCTCGATCAGATCGAGACTTTGGTTCTGGATGAGGCCGACCGCATGCTAGATATGGGATTTTTGCCGGATGTGCGAAAGATCATCGAGCGCTGCCCACGCAACCGCCAGACCCTGTTATTTTCTGCGACGATTCCGCCGGAAATCGAACAGCTTTCCAGATGGGCATTGCGCAATCCCGAGACTATCGAAATTGGTCAGCGCCGCTCGCCGGCCGAAACTGTGACGCATGCTCTTTATCCGGTGGATGTGGGTCAGAAGCAGGAATTGTTGGAAGAATTGCTCCGGCGCACCGAATACTATCAGGTATTGATTTTCTGCCGGACGAAAAACGGCGCCGACCGGGTCGCGCGCAAGCTGCATCAGGAAGGTCACGCTGTCGCGGTCCTGCATTCGAGCCGGACCCAACGCGAACGGGAAAACGCCCTCAACGGTTTTCGCAACGGCAGATACGAAGTCATGGTGGCGACCGACATCGCGGCGCGCGGTATCGACGTGGAGCAGATCAGCCATGTCATCAACTTTGACGTGCCACATCATCCGGAAGACTACGTCCATCGGATCGGCCGCACCGGACGCGCGCAAAGCGTCGGCGATGCATTCACGATCATGACCGCGGAGGATTTACAGGAGGTGGCGGCCATCGAGCACTTCATCGGCCAGAAAATCCCCCGTGTAAAGCTCGAAGGATTCAATTACGCATATTGCCGTCTGCTCGATCCGAATCCAAAACCCACTTTTGGCGCCCGGTCGAACAGACGTTCCTACGCCCCGGGAAGAGGCCGCTGGTAATTTGTTTTGGTAAATCGACTGACGCCAATTTTGCGCGCTGAACTCGGCAATCAATGAAACAAGCACTCGACTTACCCGCTTTTGTGAACGCGGCCGCGGATGCAATCATCGCCGCGGGAGCCGATGGCAGGATCATCTTCTGGAATCCTGCCGCGACGCGAATTTTTGGATTTACCGAGACAGAAGCCCTGGGTCAATCCCTCGATCTAATCATTCCGGCGCGTTTTCGGGCGCGGCACTGGGAAGGGTATCGCCACGTCATGGAGACCGGGAAAACCAAGTACGCGGTAGACGTGTTGCGAGTGCCGGCGACTGCGAAAGACAGTCGCGCACTGTCCATCGCCTTCACGGTGACTCTGCTCGATGCCAGCGACGGCGGCCGTATAATTACGGCTATCGTGCGGGACGAAACTACACGATGGAATGAAGAGCGCGAGTTGAAGCGGCGATTGGCTGAACTGGAAGAAAGAGTAAAATAGCTTCAACGGTCTCGGGTGGAAATTCCGGGCGTGATTACGCGAAGAAATTCTCCACGGTTCGGGTGCATGACACTTACACAGGGGGATTGAGGTGATTTGAGCGCCGCATCCCACCGCTGTTAGCTTTGACGAATTATGACACCAACGCAGCCCAAAGGCGGACCTTTTTTAAACAGAGGGGAACGGGAGTTTTAGGGGCGTAAACTACGGGGCAATGCTTCAGCGGACTTTTTGTTCAAACCGCAAAATTTCTTTACGTAACAGAGGAGGACGATGGCAGAGGCACAACAGGGTATTTTGGCACCTGTCCCGCGGCTTGGGCGCTACTTGAGCTTTTCCCCCAAAGCCGGAGTCACGCCGCGTGAAGCATTACTGGAGCTGAAAAAAATCGCCGATGGCGATCAACTGGTGGTCGGTATCGGTCAGCCGGTTTCGGTATCGTTAGGAAAAAGAATTCCCGGCTTGCGTCCATTCCCGACCCATTTTGACAACGGCCTTATTTTACCGTCCACCCCGGCGGCGCTCTGGTGCTGGTTGCGCGGGGCCGATCGCGGTGATCTGTTACACACGTCAAGAAAGATCGTCGAAGCGGTTGCGTCCGAGTTCAATCTCGACGCCGTCATCGATGGTTTTAACTTCGGTGGTGGCCGGGATCTTACCGGTTACCAAGACGGCACGGAAAACCCGCAAGGGAAAAAAGCGCTAGAGGCGGCGATCGTACAGGGCCAAGGGGACGGGTTGGATGGGTCAAGTTTTGTCGCGGTTCAACAATGGGTCCATGATTTCAAAGTGTTCGACTCGGATGTCGAGCCAGGAACAAGACAATGCCATCGGCCGGCGTAAGAGCGACAACGAAGAACTGAAGGATGCCCCACCGTCGTCGCACGTCAAGCGTACGGCACAAGAAAGCTTTGAGCCGGAGGCTTTTGTTTTACGCCGTTCGATGCCATGGGCAGACGGCATGCGAGGCGGACTCAACTTCGTCGCGTTCGGAAAGTCGTTTGACGCCTTCGAGGCACAGCTAAGGAGAATGGTCGGCGCGGACGACGGCGTCACAGACGCGCTTTTCAAGTTCACCTTGCCGGTTACCGGAAGCTATTTCTGGTGTCCGCCGATGGCGGGCAACAGGGTCGATTTGCGCGCATTGGCTTTGTAGCGATAGAGTTCCTGCGAGCATAGCGACCGTGATCTCTTCCCGATCCACCATCTATCCGGTTAAAATAAGGGCGAAACCGAAGGTTTTGGATCGTCGACAATGGCGCCGGTTTATATTCTCCTCTGCGCGGTCTTCCTCCTGATGACGTTAGGCCGAGTGGTTTTGCGCCCGGCCTCGAAGGGGATCGATTGGGCTCTCGAAGTCGCGTTCATCCGGCTCGATTTTCCGCCGGCGCAGCGCGTCATCGCGCAGCAACTCGCGGCCGGCCTCGCAGAAATCGTCGGCATGAAAATCAAGCAACTCAGACCCGAGCATAATTTGAGCCAAATCGCCGAATGGGCCGATGATGGCATTTATGCCAAGGACTTGATTACGTTGTTCGTGGTCGCATTTCATGTGACGTGCGACGCGAATACGACTTTCAGAGACTTGGTAGAGAAGGTTGCAAGCAAAAAAACCGCGATCGGCGACTTGCCAAGACGCACCTAGTCTCGGCGAGGTGCTGTGCCAATTACCAGGGCGCGCAACGGATGGCGCCAAACCTGTAGAACGGTTCAGTGGCACCGACGTTGACCATTGATTTCACTCCGATGCACCGTGATTAAAGCACTGATCTTCGATTTCGACGGGCTCATCATCGATAGCGAAAGTCCCGAATTTGAAGCATGGCAAGAGCTCTTTGCCGAGTATGGAAGAGAACTCGGCCTGGAGCTCTGGGCCGATCTCGTTGGGCGACCGCCGACGCATTTCGATCTTTACGGTTATTTTCGCCAACACATCGATCCCGTCATGGACGTGGAGAAGCTGCGGCAAGACCGGCGCGCCCGGGTGATTACGTTAACTATCGCGCAGCCGATTTTGCCTGGGGTAGAAGAGTATCTCCAGGGTGCCACTGCCTTGGGGCTAAGAATCGGCCTGGCATCGAGTTCTACCCGCGATCACGTGTGTGGTCATTTGGACCGGCTGAAGTTGCTCGATTACTTCCACTCAATCAGATGTTTCGAAGACACCGAGCGGCACAAGCCCGACCCCACGCCGTATCTAAAGGTACTCGAAGATCTCGGCGTCGCCGCCGACGAAGCGATTGCGCTGGAAGATTCTCCCAACGGAGTGGCTGCAGCAAAAGCGGCCGGGATTTTTTGCGTTGCGGTGCCCAATCCGATTACCTGTCGTTTGCCTTTGGAGCATGCGGATCATCGCCTGACTTCGTTGGCAGAGGAGACGCTGGAAAAAATCATTTTGCGTGCGGACCGAAATAGGCGCAGATGAATCCGACTGGAAAGCGGGATGGGTCGATTGCGTTTTGCGATTCTCGCGACGAAGAGGAGGATCCATGAGACGCTTTGGAGCCTTCATTTGTGCATTTCTGTGTGTTGGTATTTCTGGCGCAAAGCTTTCGGCGCAAACTCCACTCGAAAAGCTGCGGGTGACTTACAGCGCTATCGGCGGGTCGCAGGCCTCGGTTTGGATTCCGTACGAGGCGGGGATTTTCCGCAAGCATGGTTTGGACGTGGAATTGCTCTACGTTGCGGGCGGCGGTCGCGCCGGACAGGTGGTCCAATCAGGCGAAGTACCCATCGGTGTCTTTACCGGTGGCGCCGTGATCAATGCTAATCTTGCCGGCGGCGATCTGGTCGTGATTGCCAGCTCGATGAATGTGATGACATTTGTCGTGATGGCGCGGCCGGAGATCAAACGTATAGAAGACCTCAAAGGCAAAAAGATCGGCGTTTCGCGGTTCGGCTCAGCCACTGATTTCGGCTTGCGCTATGCCGAGGAAAAATGGCCGGTGAAGCGGCAGCGTGATTTCGCTGTGATTCAATCGGGCGGCGTGACGGACGTTTATAATGCTTTGCGCGCCGGTGCTCTGGATGCGGCAGTCGTCAATGCCGAGCTGGCGATCCTGGCGCGCCGTGAGGGTTACCGTGAGCTCGCCGACATCGCTAAAATGGGGATCAATTTTCCGACGTCGTCTATCATTACGACTCGCTCGTACATTAAACGCAACGAAAACACCGTGCGCAAATTCATCCGCGCCTTCGTCGAAGGCGTTCACTTCGGCAAGACCCAGCGGGCCCAGACGATCAAAATCATGCAAAAGTATCTGCGCAGCAGCGACGCGTCGATGTTTGACGAGCTTTATGAGATGTACATCGTCCGTAATATCCCGCGTATCCCACGGCCTTCGCCGGAGTCGCTCAAAACCGTACTCGACCAAATGGCGGAAACCGATCCGCGGGCAGCTAATCTCAGACCCGAACAGTTCATCGACGACCGGTTTTTTCAGGAGCTCGAGAAGGAGGGTTTTATCCAAAAATTGTGGAAGTGAAGAGGAAAGTGAATTGTTAGGTTGACGTGTTCGTTACAAGTCCAAACGCTGCAAAACTGGAGTACCAATAAAATCCCCCTATTCCCCCTCTACTACAAAGGGGGATTCTGCGCCGCGATGCAAACGCCCATTTAACGGACCGCTTTCATTTCGCTCCTAGCTTTCAGCAGCGGTTCGTGGGTTGTTTATGGGACTGATCTTATTCGACATAGACGGTACATTGACGGACACCATGGGCGTGGATACGCGCTGCTTTTTGAAAGCCTTTGTGGACGTCTGCGGCTTTTCAGATGTGGATCCAGATTGGTCCCGCTACAGAAATACGACTGATGCCGGGATTTTTCACGAGGTTTTCGAATCTCGGCGTGGCCGCGGTCCAACTACGTCGGAGACCGCAGAGTTTAGGGACTACCTTGTCCGGTTGTTGCGGTTGGCGGCGCTGCAAAAGCCTTTTGCTCCGATCCGCGGTGCTCCGGAACTACTCGCCCGACTGAAAGAGCTCCGCGAATATCGAGTTGGCCTGGCGGGCGGGTCGTGGTCCGATGCAGCGCGGGTCAAGATGGCCAGCGCCGGCCTTTGCTACGACGAGTACCCTGCAGCTTCCGCTGATGACGCGCCGGATCGTGAAACGATCTTTCGGATCGCCGCCGCCAGGACGGCCGATGATACGTGCAAGGAATGGCATCGGGCGATTTATGTGGGTGATGGTGTCTGGGATGTAAAAATGTCCCGCCTGCTCGGGATTCGTTTTCTTGGCATCGGTGCCGACGCACAAAAAGAGAGACTGATCGCCGCAGGGGCCTCGGACGTTCTCCCGGATTTCGTCGATATCGATGAATTTTTTTTCCGGCTGGCGAAGCTTGAGCGTCACTGAGATCGCTGCGATAGAACTCGGCGCGGCAATCTATTAAGTTAAAAATTTTCACGGCGTAAATCTACAGTCGAGCATAGATACGATGGACCGTCCGGACCGGAGCATTTGCGTATTTACAGGATCCCGCCATGGAGTGTCGCCGAAATACGCTCAGATAGCGACGGAATTCGCTGGCGAGTTGGTTAAACGGGGCTTTGGCCTCGTTTATGGCGGCGGCAATGTCGGTTTGATGAATATTATCGCCAACACAGCCTTGCAGGACGGCTATGTTATCGGAGTCATTCCGGACGCGTTGGTTAGCAAAGAAGTTGCGCATACAGGTTTATCGGAGTTGCGCGTGGTTCACTCCATGCACGAGCGGAAGGCTCTCATGGCCGAGTTGGCCGCGGGTTTTATCGCGCTCCCCGGCGGTATTGGCACGATGGAAGAATTTTTCGAGGTGCTGAGCTGGGCCCAACTCGATCTACACAACAAGCCATGTGGGCTTCTAAACGTCGACGGGTATTACGATTCGCTGATCGATTTTCTCGACCATGCGGTGGCGCAGGATTTTGTCAAACCGCAGCACCGTGCTTTGCTGATCGTGGAAAATCAGGTCACGAAACTGCTCGAACGATTCGAAACAATTCTTGCCGAACCGGCCGCAAAGAAATTCGATTCTTCGATTACCTAATCCGCGCCGAGTTATGTGTTCTTGGCTGTAAGGCATTAGCCATTGGGCCGCCGATTCTGCTATTCAATGAACATCTTTGAGGACTGGTCATTATGGATTCGATAAACCATCGCGCCAATGTCTTGACGCCTGAGGAAAGTAAAATTCTGGCGGCTATTGCGGATCGGATTTTTCCCCGGACGGAAACACCCGGGGCGGTGGAGATCGGCGCGGTGCAGTACATTGAAATCGCTCTTGCCGGCGATTACGCAGTGCTCGCGCCAGTTTATCGCCGGGGCTTGCGCGCCATCGAGCGATGCGCAAAGGCAAAGTTTCGCCGGGCTTTTTGTCTGCTCAGCGAAGCTCAAAAGGATGAAGTGCTGGTCGACTTCGAAACTGGCGCGGTACCCGGCTTCAAACTGGCCGTGGATTTTTTTGAGATGGTACGCTGCCATGTTCTGGAAGGCGTTTTTTGCGAGCCTCAGTATGGCGGTAATCGCGACATGATCGGCTGGCGGCTTGTCGATTTTCCCGGTCAGCAATTCGGCTATGCCGATGCGTACATCAATAAACGGGTCGATCTAGAGCCGGTGGCGGTGGATTCGTCCAAACCGCAGGAGAAATAAAGGTGGGGCAATTAAATGCCGATGCCTGCGACGTATGCATTGTGGGAGTGGGTGGGCTGGGGGGCATTATGGCGAAACAACTCGCCTCCGCTGGATTGAAGGTCGTTGGGTTTGAGCGCGGTCCTGCGCCGATGCATGAAGACTATGCGCCGCGGGATTCGATTCGCTTCCTGATTCGTCCCGAGCAACTGGAATGGGTGCGCAATGAACCGACAACGACCCGAAAGAAAACCGGCGACAAGAGCCGGCTTCAATACCGCACGAGCCCGCTCAATGTTCTTGGCGGGGCATTGCTGCACTGGACCGGCCAATCGTCGCGCTACATGCCCGCCGATTTCAAACTTTTCACCAATGAGATCGAAAGCGGCAATGCCGAGCGCGCCGGCGCCGATCTTACCGGCTACGATATTATCGATTGGCCGCTGAGCTATAACGATCTCGAGCCCCATTATGAGCGCTTCGAGTGGGAGTTTGGTATTTCGGGTGAAGCCGGCGCGAACCCATTTGCCGGCCCGCGCAAACGGGGCTTTCCCTTGCCGCCGCTGCGCCACAGCGCGCGGATGAAACTTTTTTTAGAAGCATGCAACAAGCTTGGCTATCATCCTTATGATACTGCAGCAGGAATTCTGTCCCGGCCCTATCGGCCGACCGAGCCGTTCGACGCGCGGATTCCGGAACGGCCCGCCTGTGTCTATTGTGGTCATTGCAATTTCTATGGCTGCCACGTTCATGCCAAGGCCGCGACGCTTTATACGACGATTCCCGTGGCGCTCGAAACCGGCAATTTCGATTTGAGAACTCGCTCGAAGGTGTTTCGCATCAATACCGACAGCGATGAACGTGTGAAAGGTGTGAGCTACTTCGATGCGGAAGGGCAAGCGCGGGAACTGCATGCCCGCGTGGTGATCCTGAGCGCCTTCGTGTTCGAGCACGTACGATTGCTGCTGTTGTCAAAAACCAGCCGGGGCCGCTTCGCGAAGGGCCTTGCGAACAGTAGCGGCTATGTCGGACGAAACATCATGGCTCATGGCGATGTGCGTGCCATGGGTGCGTTCGACAATTATATCATCAACGGCTTCATCGGCCCAGGTTCTGCGGCCATGCGCATCGATGATTTCAACGGCAACAATTTCGATCACACCGGCTTGGGGTTTATCCGCGGCGGAACTATTGGCACGAGCGGCGATGGCACGCCCGTCGCGAGATTCGACGTACTGCCGCCGGACGTGAGGCCGTGGGGAAAAGAGTTCAAGGAGTTCTATACGCGCCACTACACTCGGACCATGGATCTCAACATGCAACCCGAAACGCTTCCGCACAAAGACAATCGCGTCGATCTCGATCCCCATCATCGCGATCGCTGGGGCGTGCCATTGCCGCGCGTGACCTTCGATTTTCATCAGAATGAGCGGCGCTTGCAAAAATTTATGGCGAGTGTCGGAGAGAAAATCATGCGCGCGACGGGCGCGAGCAAAGTCTGGAGCGAAGAAAAGGGGCGGCCCAATCGCTGGGCAGGTGGGACAAGGATGGGCACCGATGCCAAGAACTCAGTGGTCAACAAATTTTGCCAGACGCATGATATCCCGAATCTTTTCATCGTCGGATCTTCGGTTTTCCCCACCATGGCCGGTTATCCGCCGACCGCGACGGTCGCGGCGCTCACCTACCGGACGGCGGAGTACATTCTCGCGCAAAAACACTGGTTCGACTGAACGGAAGGATCGGTGCCTCCGATTTTACGACAAAGAGAAATATCTTTCGTTAGAGTCGCTGCTTTGTGCGTCATTCCGGCGCACGCCGCAAGCGAGACGGTTTTTTCTAATCCGGCTGCCCGCCGGCGTTTATCCTCTTACTCCGTTCTGCCGTTCCGGGCCAAGCGAGAAATCTTCCGGATGTCGAGAGCATTGCGAGTAAATCTTGCAACTCCGGGCTGCGCGCACTGGACAAAAGCGCAAAAAAACAGCTAGAAGGATGATTGCATTGTGAGAAGGAGCCGACGATGAAAGCGTTGATCACCGGCGGTTTGGGCGTGAACGGCGCGGTGACCGCGCGCTTGATGGTGCAGGACCGCCTGCGGCCGGTGCTCATGGATAATCGGATGGATCTCACGTTGATGGCCGACATCAAGGATCACGTCGATATCGAAATCGGCGATATTTGTGACCGCGCGACATTGGAAAATATTGTCGATCGGCATCAGATCACGCATATCGCGCATCTCGCAGCGTTGATGCCGGAACCGGCGGAGGCCGATCCGCGGCTTGCGGTGAAGGTCGGTCTTGACGGCACCATCAACGTCTTGGAAACCGCGCGCCAGAAGCAGATCAAACGCGTTGTCTTCACCAGCTCGAAGGCAGCCTATGGTGAAATCACCGGCGATTGTGCGCCTCCCACATGTAAGCCCGTGCGCGAAGATTATCCAAAGCGACCGGCGGATCTGTACGGCTCAATCAAGGTTTGCTGCGAGGAGCTGGGCCGGTATTATCGTGAAACCTACAGCATTGAATTCATTGCGCTGCGCTTCGTCTCGATCTACGGGCCGGGAAAGGAAGCGCGTCACGGGCCGCTGTCGTTTTACGGGCAATTGATCGAGAAGGCGCGCAGCGGTGAAAGCTGGGTGATCGCGCAGGGCGGGGATCAGTTGAACGATGCGGTTTATGTCGGCGACGTGGGTCGCGCTGTTTATCTCGCTCTGAAAGCCGCTGCTCCGAATGCATGGATTTTCAATATCGGCACGGGCAAGGCTTCGACGCCGAGGGATTTTTTGAACGCCGCCGCCAAACTATTTCCGAACCACAAGATCGAGCTCGGGCCCGGCCCGAGTAAGCTGGGTCGGAGCAAACAAAGCTATTGCGTGTTCGATATCTCGGCGGCGGAAAAACATCTCGGCTACGAGCCCGCATACGACGTAGCGCGCGGTGTGCGCGATTACGTCGCGACATTGGAACGGTTGGGACGATAGAGAAGAAATAGTTCACCACGAAGGCATGAAGAGCACCAAGGTTAAGAGATGGCTTATTTACGATCTGCGTTTGTTTCGTGATCTTCGTGGCGGATCAGTTTCGTCCGGTAACATCGAGCAAATTCGAAATTAGAACGCGGGAGGAGAGATGGCAGAAGCAAAAGGCGGCGCGGAAATCTGGGCAGCCGGCATCGGCCGCAAGAGCAACGCGCAGTACGGTTCCGATCTGATGGTCGAAGTCTTGCGCGAGCTGGGGATTAGATACATCGCGCTCAATCCCGGCGCGAGCTATCGCGGCCTGCACGATTCGCTGGTGAACTTTGAGGGCGGCAAAGGGCCGGAGATGATCATGTGCACGCACGAAGAGATCGCCGTGGCGCTCGCGAACGGTTACGCGCGCGCGACGGGCCAGATCATGGCCACGGGTCTGCACGATATTGTCGGGTTGCAGCACGCCAGCATGGCGATTTTCAACGCCTGGTGCGACCGCACGCCGATTCTCAACCTCGGCGGCGGCGGTCCGCTCGACACCACGAACCGGCGCTCCACCGACTGGGTGCACACCGCTTTGGTGCAAGGCAACGCCGTGCGCGAGTACGTCAAATTCGACGACCAGCCCAATTCCGTGGACGCCGTGGCGGAATCGTTCCTCAAGGCATACCGCATCGCGATGACCGAGCCGAAAGGGCCGGTCTATATCTGCCTCGACACGGATGTTCAGGAAGCGAAAATTAACAAACCGATGATCGTGCCTCATGCGCAGCTGTTTCGGCCGCCGCCCGGCCCCGGTGCGAATCCGGAATCGCTGCGCAGTGCATCGCGCCTTCTAGCCGAAGCCGAGTGGCCGGTGATCGTGGCCGGAGAAGTCGGCCGCAATCCAAAGGCGTTACCGCCGCTGCTCGATTTGGCGGAAGCGCTCGGGGCGGCGGTGATCGATTCCGACGGGCGCTTC
>DATIEH010000044.1:0-4840 GCA_035455905.1 Binatia bacterium
TCGCCGCACTCCTCCTGCTCCTTCCATCGACGAGCAATCTTTTTCTCCTTGCCGATGTCATCGGCCTCGTCCTCGGCGTGGCCATCATCGCATGGGAATGGGTCCAGCGTGAGCACATTCCCCACGGAATGGCGGAATCCCGCCCCGTCGCGCGGTAGGTGATGTGTGCGGTTTCGAAATTTCGTTGCCAGTTCTATTTGAGACCGTAATTCGCCGCGATTTTATCGATGTACCCGTTCTCGTCGAGCTTGCGAATCAGCCGCGCGTCGATCAACTCTTCAACTTTTACATTTGCTGCCTTGGGATTTTGCACGGCCATGAGCCGGCGGATATTGCGTATCGCGTCCAGCGATGGAAACGGCTTGCGCTCGACGCTCACGAGCAGATCCTGATAGCCTTCCTCGGCGACAGTCGAGTCGCTGATGTGAAAGCGCGTCATCATCGTCTTCGTCACGACATTCTTGTTTTGGGGCGCAAGTGTATATGCGAGACTGTCCACCAGCACCATGAGGATCTTTTCCGCCAGATCTGCCCGTTTTTGTAAAAACTCCTGGCTGACAACGATCGCCTGATTGAGCATCGGAATATTGGCCGGCATGAGGTCGGCAATGACATAAAAACCTTTGCTCTTAAGACGGCGCATCAACGCGCCATCAAGCACAGCGGCGTCGATTCTTCCGGCTTCGAGCGATTGACCGATCAGCACCGAGTCACCGATCACAAGCAAATTGATATTATCGCGTTTGACGTCGAGACCAATGTGCTCTAGTCCCAGAATTGTGTGCATCCAGGTCGTCCCGCCAATGCTCTGAATGCCAAAACGTTTGCCGCGCAACTGTTCGGCGGTTTTCAAGTTGGGATTGGTGATGATGCTGTGCGTGAGCTTGCTGGAAACCGACGAAAGGATCCTCAGGTAAAGACCTTGCGATGCCGCGCCTAGCACCGCGGTCCCTCCGGTGTAGCCGATTTCAATATCTCCGGAGATGAGACTCGCCACCAAGGTCGGCGCGCCTTTGATCAGCACGATGCCCGCTTCGATCCCGTGCTTCGCAAATAAACCTTGCTCTTGTGCGATTAGAAGTGGAATCGTCCGTGGGCTCATGGCCGCAACGCCGACGGTGATCTTGGTTTGGGCGAGCGCAAGTCTCGGCGCGAAAACGATCAAAATCAAGCTCACAAATGCAAAACCCGACAAAGACATACGAGGCATGACTTTCCTCCCATTTGGAGTCGCAGGGCTTTAGAATCTCTGGTTCCGAGGTTAACCACTCGATCTGGCCTCCATTACATATGAGAATCGGCTACAAGCGGTCAAACGTTTCGGCTATATTGACATTAGCGTTCTTGAGCCTACACTTTGGGCTCATCAGGAGGGCACTCTATGCTAATCTCCCGACGAAAGATTTCCATTGCGGCGCTCGGTCTTTTTGCCATCTTCGGGCTTTCGCAAATCATCCTGGAGCAATGCGCCGAGGCACGCGCCGGCGGTGGTCGCTCGGGCGGTTTTCGTGGTTCGAGAAGTTATCAAGCTCCAACTCGTCCGGCTCAGCCAACGGCTCCGAGGAGGGAAGCCGCGCCACCTCCACAACAACCTGCGCCATATGCGCCTTCAGGCGGCGGTTTCATGCGCGGGCTCGGCACCGCGATGTTGGGTGGATTTCTGGGCTCGATGCTGTTTTCCGGCATTGCCAACGCCGGCTTTGGCGGTTTTGGCGGAAGCGGCTTTGGTCTGATTGAGATTCTCTTGCTCGCGGGGCTCGGCTATTTTCTGTTGCAGAAATTTCGCCGTCCTGCGGGAGCACCCGCCTATCAACCGATGCAGTACCAAGGCACACCGGAATTCCCGCCGCGCACGGCGTCATTCGAAGACGCGCCGGCCAACGCTGCCGTTGATTATCGCTCTTTGACGATGATGGATCGGACTTTCGATCCGGATCGTTTTCTCAAGACGGCGCAGGATCTTTTCTTTAAAATCCAAGGTGCCTGGAACAAGCAGGATACGACAACGCTTTCTACTCTTTGTGGGTCGGAACTGATGCAGTCGTGGTCTGAGGAACTGAGCCAGCAGCGTGCGCGTGGTCAGCAAAATCGCATGGAGAATATCGCTCTGCGTGAAAGCGAGATCACCGAAGCTTGGACGGAAAACGGCGCCGATTTCATCACCGTTCGCCTGCATGCGAATTTGCTCGATTACACCGTCGACGCGCGAACCGGCAATGTTGTGAGCGGCAGCAATACCGACCCGATCGAGTTTGAAGAGTATTGGACATTCAGCCGCCCCGTCGGGCCGAACAGTTGGAAGTTAACGGCAGTGCAGCAAGCGTAATCACCGGGTTCCTCAGCAAAACGGGCAGCGCCATGTAATGGGCGCTGCCCGTTGTCATCGGCTTCCCATTCGACTTACCCTATACCGATACGCTTGAGCCTACTTCCGTCCCCATATCTGATCGAAAAAGCCACTCTTCTCCATCTCGTCAAGATACCTCGTATCGATCATTTCCTGGGGCTTCACTGTCTTTGCCCGCGGCTCCGTTGGAGCGATTTCATCGAGAGTCGATTGAATGCCTTCCGGCTTTAGCGCGAGTCGCGGCTCCAGCGCTTTGATCTCAACGTTATAGCTTGCATCGAGCAAAGCTCGATCATCGATGCGGAGATATTTTCCGAGGATCTTAAAAGTCGAATCCTTGTCGGTGTACATGATCTTGGCGGCCTCCGCCATGGCACGCATGAACCGGCCGAGCACTGGTCCGCGTTTGGCGATGATCGATCGCCGCGTAGTGATGGTTGTTGCCGCGTAGGCGATTTTCAGATCGGGACCATAGATCACATAGTGATAACCTAGTTTGAGCGCTTGCGCGTCCGTCGGAACGGTCAAAACCGCAGCGTCGATCCCTTGTGCGACCAATGCCGCCAACGTTTCAGGTGCGCCTCCCGCCTGGATGTAGCTGACCTCCCGTGAATCGATGCCAAAATGACGCAGCGCCTGTACGGCAAAATAGTGCGGGTTGCTGCCGATTCGTGAGACGCCGATGCGTTTTCCTTTGAGCTGCTCCGGCCGCGTTATCTCCGGTTTTGCGATGATACTGTGTGTCAGCAAGCTTTTGATGCCGCCTATCAATACCGGGTCTTTGTTTCCCTGGACAAAAGGCCGCGTAATGCTCGCTGCCCCGATCACCGCAACTTCGCTGTCGCCGGAAAGAATCGCCGCCACCGACGGCGCTCCCGGCGTAACGAAGACCACCGGCACATCCAGATCATATTTTTTGAAGAGCCCCAGATCCTGCGCCATCCACGGATAGGACTGCGACATGACTCGCGCGCTGTAAATCAAATTGAGCTTGTCCGCCGCGAATAGCCGTGCGTCATGGCCTGAGAAAATCGCCAGGCCAAAGCAAAATAGTGACGCACATTTAACGAAACTGTCTGTCTTCATGCCGGACTCCCTGAATTAGAAACATTCCCGAACACAAGTAAGCAAGGCCGTTATTACAACACCACGTCCATAAAGAGCAACGACGTAGCCATATGTCGGGCATTCGAAGCTATCGGCTATTGCCTATTTTTCCTGCTGCGGGCCCCGAGGCCTTTGACAAACTCATTGTGTCTATAGCAACATCCTTACAACCGGCAAAGGAGACCGAGCCATGGACAAAAATTCAGTTTCCACTCCGACGCATGAACGCTGCATCACCTCGTATGCCGCGCGGACGCAGTACAAGCCGGGTGTCGTCCATCCGCCGCACATCAAAGTGAAAGATGCCATTGATATCCATTGCCATGCACACGAGGGTCAGCAGGATCCTTACGATCTCGCGCGTCGCGCCTCACTGGCAGAGATGAAGGGTCTGCTGTTCAAAAGCATTCCTGGCGACGATCCTGTCAAAGCCACTCAAAGCGTGCAGGACGACGTCAACCGCTGGGCCGAAAAGGAAAGAGTCACGCCGATCACTTGCTGGTCAAGTTACGTGTGTGGTCGCCAAATGGCGCCGATCTCGGCGAAGACCGTACGCGAGATGATCGATCGCGGCGTAGTGGCAATTTGGTTGCCGGTTTTCACTCACGTCATTACGATGAGCACCGTAGGCACCTACGGGCGGTTTGTGCAAAGTCGCAATACCGCGGGTTGGACGGGACCGATCCCCTGGGATGAAGCGCTGCAGATCGGCCACTACGACCTCGACGAGAATGGCAAATTAAAGCCAGAAGTTAAAGATATTGTTCATCTTTGTGCCGAACGGAACGTCGCCCTTTTCTTCGGTCACGCAACCCACGCGGAGATCTACAAGCTCGCTGAGGAAGTTGAAAAAGTGGGCCTCAAGCGTGCGGTGATCGATCATCCTTTCAGCCCGTTCCTGAATGTGTCGCCCGCAATGATGAAAGAGCTCGCACCCGCAGGCATTCTCTTTAATTTCACCTGGGACGAGCTTTCTCCATTGCTCGGCGTCGACCCCCAGATCATGTACAACACAATACGCGAAGTCGGCGTCGAGCACTTTACGCTCTCCAGCGATGCGGGAGAACCCCTCTTTCCCGATTCGGTCGAAGCCATGCGGCTGGTACGCGGCTACATGGAAGCGTTCGGGCTAAATCAGGATGAGCTTTATACTGTATGTACGAAGAACCCTGCAAAGGTGGTGGGTTTAGATTTAGTATAGCGTTTACAATCTTGTGTCCGGGTTTACGAGAACCAAGACTCTAGACTACTCACTTCAACCCCAACCGCTCGAACGTCCCGTCCTTCTCCATCTCATCGAGGAAACGCCGATCGATCAATTGCTCAGGCTTGATTTGTTTCGCCCGCGGATCGGTTTTGGCGATCTCGTCGAGGGTTGCCTGGATT
>DATIEH010000045.1:0-2696 GCA_035455905.1 Binatia bacterium
GCTGTCATTCCCGAAATGACACCGTGCTAAATTGCATCGATGGCGTAGTTGGACTGCTGCGAGTCTTAGCAACACCTCGAAATTTCGCTCCGGCCTAAGCACGAGGAAATCTTCCAACTCCTGATCATTGAGGTCCTTAATTTCCATGCATTAGCTAAGTAGCTGATTTTCCAAGAAAATTTCTCGCGCAGCTATTGCCTCCGAACCAATCCTTCGGTTATTATTCACCGCGATAGCAGATCGACATTGACAACAGAGCCGGGCAGAAAAAGTTCGCGAACGGCAACGAGGAGTTTTCCATGCTCACCAAAGAAGAAAACGAGATGCTCACGCGTGTTGGACCGGGCACACCCGCGGGGGAACTGCTTCGACGCTACTGGTTGCCGGTCGGCGTCGCGAGCGAGCTCAGCGCGGAGCATCCCACGCAGATTGTCAGAATTCTCGGTGAGACTTTGGTGCTGTTTCGCGACAAGTCAGGCCGCGTCGGTTTGCTCGAGGATCGTTGCTCGCATCGCGCTGCCTCGCTTTGTTACGGTCGGGTCGAGGAACGAGGCATTGCGTGTCCGTACCACGGATGGCTCTATGATACCAAAGGAAACTGCCTCGAGACTCCCGCAGAGCCGCGCGAGAGCCGGTTTCATTTAACCGTCAAGCAGAAAGCGTATCCGGTGCAGAAACTTGTGGGACTCCACTGGGCGTATCTCGGCCCTGCTCCGGCGCCGATGATCGCCAATTTCGACATCTGGTTCAGAAAAGACGGGCGGCGAAAGATTTTCATTCAGCCGCAACTCGACTGCAATTGGTTTCAAGCCATGGAAAATTCCATGGATCCGGCGCACCTACAGATTCTCCATCAAGATACTGCCAACCGCGGCCGGCCGATCAAAGATACTACGCGCGGATTGACGGACGATGTCCAGGAATTCGATTTTTACGAAGTACCCTATGGTTTGATGAAACGGCGGACCTACAAAAACGGCATGATCGACGAGCATCCGGTGATTTTCCCGAATATTCTACGTCAGGGAAATGTCGGACAGATTCGCGTTCCGATTGACGACACGCATACCAAGATTTATTTCGTGCGCTTCTTTCCCAGTGAGAACGGCGAGATTATTGAGGACGACGAGCCGTCGGCGGACTATATCCAGCCGTACAAAAATCCGCCCGATGCGCTGCATCCTTTCACGAGATTCCGCATGGATGCGGTGCAGGCGCAGGATCATATGGCGTGGGAAACTCAAGGGCCGATCGCCGATCGAACCACAGAGCGCCTCACGACTTCCGACCGCGGCATTATTCTGCTGCGCCAGGTGATGTTTCGCGAGCTGAAAAAAGTACAGCAGGGTCGAGATCCGATGGGTATCGTTCGTGAGCCGGCGAAAAATCCCCTGATCGATACGCACCTGATGGAGTCGATCTCGCAAATCGGCGATAACCGTGCGCCGCGCGCCGTCAACGAGTAATATATAAACCCGAATTGCGCCCTACCCGAGGGCGCATCAGTTCTTTTCCGCAAATCCTGCAATCGCATTCAAGCTCGACTGCCGCAGGCTTTCACGCTTGCCCTCGCTTTCGAGCAAGAATATGATCCACTCGTTTCAGTATCGTTGATCTATTCTTCAACAAAGGACGAAGTTTATGGCCGATCTCTCCAAATTGCGCGCGCTCGTCGCCCAGTCTTGTCGGATTCTCGGCAAACTTAACCTTACCAAGGAGCCGAGCGGCCACGTGAGCGCACGGATTCCCGGTGAGGAGAAAGTCCTGATCAAGGCGCGTGGCCCGGAGGAGTCGGGCCTGCGTTTCGTGCAGGCGCGCGATATCATTACGGTGGATTTCAGCGGCAAGAAAACTGCCGGCGAAGATGGCTTGGAGACGCCGCAAGAAGTCTTTATTCATACCTGGCTTTATAAGACACGTCCGGACGTGCAATGTGTCGTGCATGTGCACCCGCTGAGCGTGGTCCTGTTCACAATTTGCAACAAGCCGCTACAACCTTTATATGGCGCATACGATCCTTCGGGTCTGCGGCTGTTGGTTGAGGGATTGGCGACTTACCCGCGCAGCATTACCGTATCGAGCGATGGGCTCGGCCAAGAATTTGCCGCTGCGATGGGCCAGAAGCAGGCTTGTCTCATGCGCGGTCATGGCATCACGAGCGCGGCAGCGAGTGTGGAAGATGCCACTCTCGCAGCGATCAAGCTGAATGACGCAGCGGTGATTAATTATCAGGCTGCGCTTCTCGGCACACCCGAACCGATTCCACAAGAGGATATCGAGATTCTCGTCGGCAAGACGCGTGCCGGGAGCAAGGCGGTTCATGCGAACTCGAACTGGCGCTACTACTGCAAGCTGCTAGGCGAAGAAGAAAACTAATCGTTCAGGTCGTTCAACACATTCGAACCGTTCAATCGTCCGAGCCAACTAACCAATCCATCTGCTAGACTTTCCTTGCTTCGATATGGCGCCGCCAGTTCTCGAATTCCGGAAGATCGTCAAGCGCTTTGATACAGTCACCGCCGTCGATGCGGTAAGCTTTTCGGTTTATCGGGGTGAGATTTTCACATTGCTGGGGCCGTCGGGCTGCGGCAAAACGAGCACTCTGAGGTTAGTTGCAGGCTTGGAAGAGCCCGAGGATGGCGAGATCAGTATTGACGGCGCTACGGTTGCAGCACCGCGCCAAGGAATTTTCCAGC
>DATIEH010000046.1:0-13710 GCA_035455905.1 Binatia bacterium
TGGAACTGCGGATCGAGCCCGGCTTCGAGCGGATAGAGACGAAGCAGATTGGCGGCGAAGCTATGAATGGTCCCGAGATCGCTTCTTTCCAGATTTCTGAGCGCATCTTGGACTCGGATTTGTAAGTCATCTTTCGAAAGACGATAGAGCGCAATCAATTCCTGGATATCGATTGACGTTCTGCGCTCAAGCTCGCTTGTGGGCTCGCGGTCAAGCTCGATCTCCAGAAAAGCTTGCAAGCGTTGCCGGAGCCTCAGCTTCAACTCGTCGGCGGCTTTGTTGGTAAAGGTCAGCGCGACGATCTCGGTGATTTTTAGCGGCTCGGGATTACGCAACAGTAGATGAACCAAGCGCTCGATCAATAACGTGGTCTTGCCGGTGCCCGCTCCCGCCGTGACGACGACGCTGCGATCGAAGGTGGTGACGGCCGCGCGCCGGTCTGCGGCATCGGCAAATTCACTCGCACTCTGGGTCATGCTCATCGATTTCGAAACTTTTTTGCCGTAAAGCGCGATGGGGTTCAGTTACCGGATCTTGAGCGGCCCGCCACAAACTGGGCGGGTGATTTTTACGGCAGATTGGCGCAGCGTCGCATTGGCCGCAGTATTCGCCGCGGTTGATAAAAAAACGACCGCCGCGGACGCCGCGGGCGAGATAGGCGATCGTCCTTTTCGTTTCGGCGCCGGTATTTCCGATAAGCGCTTCGCCGGGGTACGCCTTGGAAATCAACGGGCCTTCCAGCCAGCGCGGCGCAATATAAAAAAAATTCGCCTCGATGCTGGGCGCTGTTTTTTGGCTGCGCGCTTTGGCCCAGTGCTGCGCGAGCATGTAATAGAAGGGCGGTTGCAGGCGCTCGCCCCGGAGCGCGGCGCGGACAAGATTTCTGTCTGGGGTTGCCGCGCTTGTGCCGAGTTTGAACTTGTAATCGATCACCCGCACAGCGTCATCTTTGCAGTCGATGCGATCCAGTCGCCCGCGGATCAGGAGATGATTTAACGGTTCTGGCCAGTCGTCCGGCAGGTGCGTGCGCAAATTATTTTCCAAGCTCATGGGAGCAAATCCGGACGCCTTCAGCTCGCTAAGATCCTGGGCGACGACTTTGCGCAGCAGTTCGAAAATATCCCTTTTCAGGATTTCCCAGGCGAGCGGATAACCGATCGGATGATTCTCCTGATATTCGGCGAAGGCGTGGTTTGCCGCGATTTCCAATTCGTGATCGACGTCGAGCGGTGCCCGAGGATTAGTAAAATAGCGCGCCTCGATCAGGGCAGCGTATAAGGAATGCAAAATTCCATGGCCGAGTTCGCCGAACTCAGCGGGACTCGGTCCGAGGATTTCTTCGGGCCGGTCCACGGGTGCCAATCCAAGTACGTGGCGCGCAAAAAACTGAAACGGACAGCGAGCATAGGTTTCCAGCGCAGTGGGCGAGACCCCGCGTTCGGAATAACGCTCCCAGTAATTTTGAAAGTCAGTGAGCGCCCCGTCGTAGCCCAGCAAACGATCGCCGCTTCGATCGATTGCGCCGACAACCTTTTTTCCATGGCGGTAAATCGCCGGGAGCGGAGCGAAGGCTTCAATCAGCGGAGTCGGATCGCGGCCCTGAAGGCTCAGGCGAATTGCCCACTCGGTCGGCAGCAGCAGATCTTCTCGCTGGTATGGCGCGCTTGCGGCTTTCTCGGTGACGCTGCGCGGAATGTCGACGGTTTCGCAGGGCCGATCACTCTCGTGGAGGGCGCGCTCGAGTTCGTCGAGGTACCAGGACGGTGCCAATGCCCTGCCGTTCTCGTCCGCGCGTTGAAACGAGCAATAAAGTCGTTCACGCGCGGCGCCGACCAGCAGCGTGAAGAGCAATTTTTCCTCATCGAAAGCGGTGAGTTTTTGGCTTACCTTGTACCCTAGGTCGCGTTCGAGAACTTCCCGATCACGATCGCGCAGAAAAGCGTCTTCCCGAATGACGCGCGGGAAAACTCCTTCGTTCATGCCGAGCACAAAGAGCACGCGAAATGATAGGCCGCGCGCCGCCGTGGCATTGAGCACCGTCACGCCGTCGATATTGCGCCGGTCGTCGATGAGGCTCGAGCGCTCGAGCCAATGCTGAAACGTGTGAACAAAATCGCCGAGGGTGACCGAATCTTCCACCCGGTCGAGTCCGGCGAGCTCGTTCAAGATTCCCAGAATGGTTTGATCTGGTTTCAATGGTGTGCCGGGCGGTGTCTCTGTGCATTCGGCGAGGCCGAGGTATTTGTTGAGGAATAACTTCCAGGCGGCGGTGTATTCGCGCCACGAAGCTTTGGCAGGCAAGCAAAGCAGATCAGCGATCAAGGTCTCGACCGTATCGGCGAGGCCTATGAGCTCCGTCGAGCGGATGCGAATCTTGCGCGGGTTTTCATCATCCGATTCCTGCCGCAACTCGAGATCTCGATAGTCATAACGGCGGAGCCGGCGCCACTCGCCGACACCTTTGCAGATGGCAAGCTCGCGGGTGGCGAGATCCCATAGATCGGGCCGAACCGGATTTGGACGGGGCTCGATATTTTGAAATTGAAAATACGGCGATGAGAGCAGATCAATGACATGGCTGCGCAGGAAATCCTTGGCGGGAAGATTCAGCAGCAGGATGACCGCTTTGGTCAAAGGCGCTTGCGCTAACGGTTCCTCCAGCCGGCCGGATACAGGAATGCAGTGCTGGTGAAAAACGGTCTTGACGATCGGTCCATAGGACTCGAGGCTTCGAGCAACGACGCCGATCTCATGAAATTGTAGCTTGCCACGATCCAACTGCTCGAGAATTTGCTTCGCCACCGTGGCGACCTCATCGTGGACGCCGAAAGCGTTGGTGATCTGGCAATGCCAGTCATTGGGAAGATCCGCAAAACTCCTGGTGTGGGTAGTATCGAAGAGCCGGGCATGCGCCGGCAAAAAGCTTTCGGAGCTGAGCTTTTGAGCTGAGCTGCTGCTATGGCCTTCCACATAGCGCTCATAGAATCGCTCCGCGAAACGCCAGGCCTCATGACTCGGGTTGGCGGCGAGCAAAGGAAAGAACAAGGTGGTTGGAAAGTGGCGCGCCACGGCGTGAAAAAAATCCAACTGAATTTGCGTCAAATCATAAAATCCGTAATAAAACACGCGGCTAAATTGCTTCAGATATTTCGAAGAGGGAACTTGCTCGGTGGCAGAGCGGTTCAGGTCCGATTCACTGGTGATGTTCTGCTCGCCGCAAAAATGTTGAAAGCTCTGCAAGAGGCGCAGCAGCGCCGATGTGCGTTCCGCTGTCGGACCAAAATGCCCTTCGGCGAGCGCATCCAGGGCGACCGCCGGGTCAACCCAACCGTCGCGGAGATCGCGCAGCGTCTGCCATAGCGCGGCGCAGCCGCCCGCGCGTTCTTCGAGACCGGCAAAGGGTTCTGCGCCCGGGCAACGGCTCCGAATCAGCTGGCGGAGTGCTTCTTCGAAAAACAGGTCCCGTTGCGGTTCGAGCAGCGGTCCATTGCCTTCCTCCCGCAACCGTAAGGCCAATTGATGGAAAGTCAGTAGCTGGAGATTGAGCAGCGCGAGTCCGCGCTCCCGCGCCAGGAGAAATTTCAGACGACGCCGAAGCGAATCGGAGGGCGTAAGAACCAAGACCGGGGAAAGCAAATCCGTCGCTTTGCATGTCAGGATTGCATCGACGAAGGCGCTTTCGAGATCCGGATGAAACGGTCCCAGAATGGTTTGCATGGCTACGATATCAGTCGGTACCGGAGAGCGTGATCGACATTCAATATGAGATAAGCTCCCGACAAGCGCAAGTGAAAATCGTGATGGCGCGTCGTTCAGCCATCAATGACGCGCGTGCTAAGTTGCAAATCACCAGACAAAGCTTTAAACCAAAGTCGTCTTCCTAAATCTCGTATGCGACTTCGAATCTTCTTCTCGTCCTTTTTACTCTGCACTTTTATCGTCACCGGAGCCGGTGCGCGGACGCTACAGTCGAGCGCCGGACTCGTCGTTGCCGACAGTGAATTGGCGAGTGAAGCCGGAATGGAGATCTTGCGGCGCGGGGGCAATGCCGTGGATGCGGCGATTGCCACTGCTTTCGCGCTTTCGGTGGTTGATCAAGCGTCGTCGGGTCTGGGTGGCGGTGGATTCATGGTGATCTATCGGGCCAAAGACCAACGGGCGTTCACGCTGGATTTTCGCGAGACGGCTCCGCAGGCTGCGCGACGCGAGCTCTACATGAAGGACGGCAAGCCCGTGGCGGCGCTGAGCCTGACAGGTGGATTGGCCGTCGCTGTGCCGGCCGAAGTGGCAGGGTTGGTCGAGGCGCGCCAGCGCTTCGGCACGCTTTCATTGGCTACCCTGGTTGCGCCGGCGATCAAGCTTGCGCATGAAGGTTTCGCGCTGGACCCGGCGCTGCGGGTCGCTATCGAGCGGCAACAGTCTGCGATGAAGCGCTCCGCCGATCTCGGGCGGGTTTTTCTGCCGAACGGGATGGTTCCCAAAGAGGGCGATGTCATCCGTCAACCGGATCTGAGCGCGACTCTCAAAACCATTGCCGAGGACGGCGGTGAGAGCTTTTATCGCGGACGGATCGCTGCGGCGATTGTCACTACGGTGCAGTCCAGTGGTGGCGTGATCACCCGCGACGACCTCAAAAACTATAAACCCGTTTGGCGCGAGCCGCTCATCGGAAGCTACCGCGAGCGGCGGGTCATCACCATGCCGCCGCCCAGTTCAGGCGGAGTGGCAATCTTACAGATGCTCAACATCCTCGAAGGATATAATCTGGGGCAGATGGAGCACAATTCATCGGCGTATTTGCATCTGGTCACCGAAGCGATGAAACATGCATTTGCCGATCGCGCCCAGTTTCTCGGCGATCCGGATTTCGTCCATGTTCCAGTGGGCAAGCTAACGACGAAAGATTACGCCGAGTGGGTGCGCCAAAGAATTTCCCCGCAAAAGACGCAGCCGACGAGTTTCTATGGCTATTATCACTACAACGCGGAAAAGGGCGGCACGACCCACTTTAGTGTTGTGGATCGATTCGGGAACGCGGTGTCATGCACACAGACGGTCAACACACGTTTCGGTTCCAAACTGCTCGCGGCGGGAACGGGAATCGTGCTCAACAATGAAATGGATGATTTTGCTATTCACGGGGCACTCGGAAATGTCTACGGGCTGATCGGCAATGAGGCTAATGCCCTTCAGCCTAAGAAACGGCCGCTCAGCAGCATGGCGCCAACCATCGTGCTGCGTGAGGGTCGTCCCGAGCTGGTGGTTGGAGCCGCGGGCGGACCACGGATCATCAGCGCGACTCTGCAGACGATCTTAAACGTGCTGGATTTTCACATGTCGGTCAGCTCGGCAGTGGAAGCGCCACGCATCCATCATCAATGGATTCCCGATCGGTTGAACTTCGAAGCCGGAATCAGTCCTCAAACCAGAAAAGGGCTCGAGGAGCGCGGCCACACGCTGAGAGAGCAGAGCGCCCTGGGTGTAGCGCAAGCGATCGCGCGGCAAGGCGCGCAACTCAGCGGTGCGGCGGATTCGAGAAAATTCGACCGGGCACGGACGGAATAGCTCGAAGCCTCAAGAGTGGCGACGGCGCCTTACCCACCAAAGCCAGAGCGGCAAGACCAGTTGGCGGAGTTTGAAAATTAGACGGGCGGAGCGAAACAGCTTTTTGCCAAAACCGGTGATGACAAAACTCGATATGCCTGCCGTAGCCAGCGGATGAGCGCCAAGCGTCCGCACGATTCGAAAAAAAGTTCCTTGCATATCTAACGGCGAGCGGATTCGCGCGCACGCGGCGGCGAGTTCGAGCCGCTCGAGTCGAGCCTTGTCGATCAAGGCTTGCTTGCGGCGGGCGATCTCTGCAAAACGTTTACTCACGAAGTGACTTTCTCAACTGCTCACAATCCTTGCCCAACTCGGCGAGGGTGGCGGGAAATAACCCGGAACGGCGCAGGATAGCGCTACGCAATTTAAGCGCGGCGCCGAAAGCGATGCCAAAGTACAGCAGCGCCAGGACGCCGATGGCCGCGATCCAGCCATGCTCCCAAAAGAGGGCGACGAGAAAGATGTTGATCAGAGCAAAGCCGAAGGCGAGCCCGAAAATGACCAGCACGGCCAAAATCAGAGCTTGTTTGAGCCGTTCCCGTTCTTCTTCGAGCTCGGTAACAAATAGGTCGAGACGGGTGTGCAGCGCCGAGCCAAGATCCGCCAGTAAAATTTTCAACGTCTGAAAAAAACTCGACGAACCATCCTGGCCAAGGTTGCTGTCCGCGTCGTTCATCACTGAGGAGTTTATTTACCGCGGATCATAAGCCCAAACGCGAGACCGATGGCCGCTGCAATTCCGACTGCGCTCCAGGGATTTTCTCGGACATAATCATCGGCGATTTCGGCGCATTCTTTTGATTTGGTTACCAGTGTCTTTTCGGCGTCAGCCAAGGCCTTCCTGCCTTCCGTAAGGCTTTGCTCGATTCTTTGGCGCGCCGCGCTGATCTTTTCGCCTGCCTGGCTAGCGGTGACTCTGAGTAGCTCTTCGGCATCGGTCATCAGCGTCCTCAGGTCGTTAACCAGTCTGTCTTTGTTATTGTATCCTTCGCCGTCCATGTCTACCTCCCGTGTCTTAGCTTCTATGCATGATAGTCGCGGGTGCCCTGGTATTCAAGCTCGCGTCGTGACGCCGGCACACACGACACTCGGGTTAGATTGATTTGCGAATTCTAAATGGTATCCGTGCTTTGGTCCCGCAGTGGGCAAGGAGGTATGGAAATGAATTACTGGGTTCGGTTTTACGGACTGTGCACCCCATTGATGGTTTTGTTGATGGCGCCGGTTGTCGCCGTGGCGCAAGGCAGTCCGGACCAGAAGATCGTAGACGCGGCGAAGAAAGAAGGCGAGTTGGTTTACTACACGACGATGACCCTCGATCAGAGCAAGATGGTCGTCGATCGGTTTCAGAAGAAGTATGGCATCAAAGCCACGCTGTTTCGCACCGGTGGTGGACCATTGCTCAACAAAATTTTCACCGAGGCCCGGGGCGGCCGCTATGACTGGGATGTCGTCGTTGGCCGTGGCGAAATGGTGCTGCCGTTGATCGAGCGCAAGCTAGTGGCTTCCTACCGTTCGCCGGAAACCAAGATGATCGAAGAGCCGCTGGCCGACAAGGAAGGATACTGGACTGCGTATTACGTGAACAGCTATGTTCTCGGTTGGAATACCCAGCTGGTCAAGAAGCCGGACGTGCCGAAAACGTATGAAGAGCTTTTGAATCCCAAATGGAAGGGTGGGCAAATCTCGGTCGATACCGAAGCCTATGGAATGCTCGAGGGCTTGAAGCGAGTCTGGGGTAAAGAGAAGGCAGTTGGTTATTTCAAGCGCCTCGCAGCCCTCGATCCAGTGTTGAAGCGAGGAAATACCGAGCGCGTTCAGCTCGTCGTGGCCGGCGAATACCCCCTGATCCTGGCGTACAATCAGACGATTCAGCGCATGGCCTCGCGCGGCGCGCCCATCGACTGGCTGCCGCTCGAGCCGGCGGTTACTCAAGTCAACCCAGTCATGCTTGCCGCCAAGGCGCCCCATCCAAATGCGGCGCGCTTGTTCTACGACTTCGTGCTCTCCAAAGAAGGGCAGGAGATGCTGCGCGGTTTTCAGCGCATACCGGTGCGCAAAGACGTCGAACCTGATCCGCCGCGACTCTTCCGCGGGTTCAAAATTGCCGTCGAGGATCCGGAAGACTACAAGGACTTCGACGCGTCGGTGAAGCAGTATCTGGAAATTTTCAAATTACGCTAATCGCAAGGGCGCAGCATCTGCGCCCTTGCATACCCGTCAATCGAACGGGTTCTTGAGGAGAATGGTCTGCTCGCGGCCGGGTCCGACGGAGACGAGAATGATCTCGGTGCCGATCACTTGTTCGATGCGCCGAACATAGGTTTGCGCGGTTTTCGGCAAGTCGGAAAAACTGCGAACCTTGTCCAGCGGCTCGTCCCATCCGTCCAGTTCTTCATAGATCGGCTCCGCGCGTTCCATGACTTTGCAGCTCGCCGGAAACTCGCTAACGAGTTTTCCTTGATAACGGTACGCGGTGCAGATGGGGATCTTTTTGAAACCGGTAAGGACATCGAGTTTAGTTAACGCAATGCCGGTCATGCCGTTCATTCTGACCGCGTGACGCACGCCCACCGCATCGAACCAGCCGCAGCGTCGCGAACGGCCGGTGGTGGCGCCAAACTCGGCGCCTTCGCGCCGGAGAGTTTCACCCTCCGCTCCGTCGAGCTCGGTAGGGAACGGACCGCTGCCCACCCGTGTCGTGTAAGCTTTCGAGATGCCAATGACCTGCTGAATTTTTTGCGGACCGACGCCTGAGCCAGAGCAGGCGCCGCCCGTGATGGTGCTCGAAGAGGTGACGTAGGGATAGGTGCCATGATCGACATCGAGCAAGGTCCCCTGTGCACCCTCAAACAGCACCCGCTTGCCAGCGCGAATTTGCTCATCGAGCAGCACGCCGGTATTGGTAACGTAGTTCTTCAATTTCTCCCGGAATTCGCCATAGCGCTCGTGAATTTCGTCGAAGTCGAGCGCCTTTTCTCTGAGAATCGCCTTCAAGTAAAAATTCTTCTCCTGAATGTTGCGCTCGAGTTTTTCGCGAAAGGTGTCTTCTTCCAGAAGATCGACGAAACGAATACCGACACGGGCGATTTTGTCCTCGTAAGCAGGGCCAATCCCTCGGCCCGTGGTGCCGATCTTGCCCTTGCCGCGCAATCGTTCGCGGGCGAGATCGATCGCTTTATGATACGGCATGATGACATGCGCCTGCTCGCTGATCCGCAACTGGTCATCGTTGGTGAGATGGCCTTGAGCCTTTAGCGCCTGAATTTCTTCAATCAAAACTTCGGGATCGACGACGACGCCATTGCCGATAATGCACAATTTATCGGAATGTAATGCGCCGGAGGGAACCAGGTGTAAAATAGTTTTCTTACCGTCCACGACCAAGGTATGGCCCGCGTTGTTGCCGCCCTGGAAGCGTACAATAATATCTGCCTGGCGGGTGAACAGGTCGACGACCTTGCCTTTGCCTTCATCGCCCCATTGGGCGCCGATGATTGCGACGTTTGCCATATTGCCATTTGGATTTTGGATTGCCGATTTTGGATTCGAATCTAAAATCCAAAATCGAAAATCCAAAACCGATTCACAGTTTCACCAATGTTGCGGAAACGATCTGCGGTAGCGCGCGAAGCTCGTCGAGAGCTTTTTTGCTTACGGCTTCGTCGACGTGGGTGAACGAGATCGCATTGCCGCCCTTTTCGCTGCGGCCGAGCTCCATGCCAGCGATATTCAAACCGTGATTGCCCAGAATCGTGCCGACTGCGCCGACCACACCAGGAACATCCTTGTTTTGCAAAACCAGAATGTATCCTTCGGGCACTGCCTCGAGGTAGAAACTATTGACGCGCACGATGCGCGGGTGCTTGGCCGCGAAAATGGCGCCTTCCACTTCTAAACTCTCTTTGCCGTTTTTCGCTCTGACGATGATCGAGCTGGCGAAATCGGTCGCCTCTTCGCCCTTCGACTCGACGATCTTCATGCCGCGCTCTCGGGCCAGTATGGGCGCATTCACATAATTCACAGCAAATTCCATCACCGGCGACAATAAACCTTTCAAAACGGCAAGCGTCAACGGCGCCAGATTGTATTGAGTCACATCGCCGCGATATTCCACCTGGACTTCTTCGGGCAGCGCGCCGGCCATCTGCGCATGCAAGCTGCCGAGTTTTTCGGCCAGGGTCAGATAAGGGCGCAAGACCTGTAAAAGCTCCGGGCTGACCGACGGAACATTCACCGCATAGCGCACCACGCCCTTGGCGAGAAAATCAACCATCTGCTCGGCGACGGCGATCGCAACGTTCAGTTGTGCCTCATCGGTCGAGGCGCCCAAATGGGGCGTCGTGATGACCTGATCGAGCTTCAATAATGGATGATCCGGCGGCGGCGGCTCGTCAACATAGACATCGAGCGCCGCGCCGGCGACCTGGCCTTGTTTGATCGCCTCGGCGAGATCAGTTTCATCGACAATTCCACCGCGCGCGCAGTTAATGATGCGCACGCCCCGTTTCATTTTCGCGAAAGCCGCTTTATTGATGAGCCCCTGGGTGTCCGGAGTCAATGGTACATGGACGGTGATGAAATCGGATTTGGTAAAAATATCCTCGAGAGTGCCGGGCTCTACGCCCATGCGGGCGATGTTTTCAGCGGCGATGAACGGATCGAAACCAATGACTTTCATCCGGAGTCCGGCGGCACGCTCGGCGACGATCCGGCCGACATTGCCCAGACCGATGACGCCGATGGTCTTATTGCACATTTCAACGCCAACGAACTTGTTGCGGTCCCATTTGCCGCTCTTCAAAGAGGCGACGGCCTGGGGAATGTGGCGTGCCAGCGCCATCATCAAAGCAATGGTGTGCTCGCCGATGGTGACATTGTTGCCGCCCGGCGTATTCATCACGACGATGCCCTTTTTGGTCGCGGTGTCCGCGTCGATGTTCTCGTAGCCCACACCAGCGCGGCCGATCACTTTGAGATTTTTAGCGGCTTCGATCAGGTCCGCGGTAATTTTGGTGCCGCTGCGAATCACCCAACCGTCATACGGAGGACAAATTTTTTTCAACTCGTCGGGTTTGAGTCCGACCTTGACGTCGACTTCGAATCCTTCGGCGTTTTTGAAAACTTCCAGACCTTCAGGGGCGAGCGAATCGGTGACTAGGATCTTCATGCTGCGTTCCGTGTTGTTAGAGGATCGAGGCGGAAGATTGAAAATGGAAAAATACAAGAGATCTTCGATTCTCGATCTTCATTCTTTGTTTCCTAAACCAAAGCCTCCATTAGGACTTCTTCGGCCGCGGCAACGCCGCGGCCGAACGGTATCTCGACGCCGAATTTTCTCAGCGCCATCTCGAGCGCTGCAACGGCGGTAATGACATCGAAGGATCCCATGTAGCCGACGTGCGCAATGCGGATCACTTTGCCTTTGAGCTGATCTTGACCTTCGGCGAGCGTGATATTCATTTTGTCGCGTAAGTAATCGAGTACCTTATCGGCGTCGATGCCTTCGGGCAGGTAGATTCCCGTTGCCGCCGGACTGGGATCTGTCGGGGCCAGTAGTCGCAAGCCCAAGGCAGTGGCCGCGGCGCGGGTGGCACGGCTCAAACGAACATGGCGCGCGTAAACATTTCCCAACCCCTCGCGCTCGAGCATGTTCATCGAAGCGCGCGCGCCGAAGATCAGCGAAACCGCCGGGGTGAAGGCGCCGGAACCCTTTTGTTGGTTCTTGCGCTCCAGGTTCAAATCAAAATAAAAGCGCGGTAACTTGGCGCGTTTGGTTTTTTCCCAGGCGCGATCGCTGAGCGCGATGAAACCCAAACCGGGCGGCAGCATCAACGCTTTTTGCGACCCGGTCACCAGCACATCCAGGCCCCATTCGTCCATCTGCAGTGGAACGACGCCCACGGCGGTGACTCCGTCAACCAGAAACAGCGGACCATTTTTCGTGAGTTTGGCGATTTCCTTCACGGGATGAAAGACCGTGGTCGATGTTTCGCTCGCCTGGATCATCACGCCCTGGATATCGGCATGTGCTTCTAACTGGCGCGCGACATCCGCGACTTTAACCGCCTGGCCCCATTCGACTTTGAGCTCGATGGGATTCAAGCCGTAGGCGTTCGAGATATTGAGCCAGCGCTCGCCGAATTTTCCGCCGTTTACGACCAGGACTTTGTCGCCGGGCGAAAACAGATTTGCCACCGAAGCTTCCATGGCGCCGGTACCGGAGGAGGCCAGCATCAGGACATCATTTTTGGTGCCAAAGACCTTTTTCAGCCCTGCTCGCGTTTCATTGAATACTTGATTAAATTGCGGCGTCCGATGGTGGATCATGGTCTCCGCCATTGCCAACTGAACCTCGTTGGGAATGGGAGTCGGGCCCGGTGAAAGCAGATAATGCTTGATCATGACGAATAGCTTAGATGCTCGAACGGCCTAGTTATAGACCTAACGGAGGGACAAGAATGGAAAACACGGCGCCAAACTACTTTGACGGCATATTATCCACAAAAAAGCCTGGACCTCCCTAGTTAAGAGACCCAGGCGTTCGGCCGTCTTAATGCTTTGCACTCCCTCGTGGTCAATTCCACGTTGACGCCAGTCGCGCAAAACGTACGAAAAACATCTATCTTGAAAGAGCCGCCTTGTCAACGCTTCTTACCCATCACAATGATGCGAAATGATGGTGATTTTAGAACCGGAATGATTCTTCGCTTTTGCTCGAAAATAATTGGATGTTTCACAGCAGGTGTGAATGCCAAGTCTAGAGGGGCGGCAGTTTTACATCGGATACTTGGACTAGAGAAGATTTTTCGGGAATCCCTCGAATGACATGATGAATTTTCTGTCATCGCGAACCTTCGGTGCGCTCAGGATAAACTCCGTGAGAGTGCTCGGCGGAACTGCAGCACTATCCGCATTCGTATGACTTGCGAAGTGTCCAACGATCGTACAACATCCGCATATTCATGGAACGGCTGATCCTTTTCGACATCGATGGGACGCTTACACGGACCGAAAACGGCTACGTACCGTTCAATGAGGCGATTCTCCAGACGTTCGGCTGTGACGGTGATATTCGGACGGTGGTGCCGGACGGGAACACCGATCCGTTGATCGTCCAGGATATATTCGCCAAGGCGAACTTTGTTTTCGAATTCCAGGACAGGATCTGGGAGCAATTCACAATCAATTTGCGCGAGCGCTATCATCATCACGTGCTGCAGGGCACGACTAAAGTCCACGCTTTGCCGGGCACAGATGCTTTGCTGCGCGCGCTTGCGGCGAGTGAAAAGATTTGTCCCAGCGTGGTGACAGGCAACTTCGAAGCCACCGCCGAGATCAAGCTTGAAACCGCCGGTCTGGCGCCCTATCTTTGCCGCGGCGCCTACGCGAGCGATTCCTATTTGCGCGCCGATTTGCCGGCCATTGCGAAAGCGCGACGCGAGCAAATCACGGGAAGCGCATTGCTGGCCGAGCATTGCATTATCATTGGCGACACGCCGAACGATTTACAAGCCGCGCGGCAGAATCACATGAAGTGCATTCTCGTTGGCACCGGACGTTATCCGATAGAAGAGCTGAGGCACTTCGAGCCCGACGCTTGTTTGGCGGATCTGGTGGACACGGATGCAGTGTTGGAGATATTAGAGAAAATCTAAATAGCCAAGATGTCGAAATCTTGGTGAGTTCTCGAATCGACCGTAATGAAAATCCCCCTCTTTCCCCCTTTCAAAGGGGATGAAAGGGGGATTTGTCGCACAAGGAATTGAATCGACTCTCAGACATTTGAACGCACGCTCAGAGCAGAGCTCGTCGGGGTAAACATGCAATATCGAACCATTGGCAAAACCGGCTTGAAAGTTTCCGAGATCGGCTTCGGCTGCGGCAATAATGCCGTGTTAATGGTGCAGGCGCCCTATGAAAATCAACTCGAAGCGGTGCGCCATGCGCTCGATTGCGGGATCAATTTTTTCGATACCGCGTATGCGTACGGCCTCGGTAAATCCGAAGAAAACCTTGGGCGGATTCTTAAACAGTTGGGGGTCGCCCCCGTGATCTCGACGAAGATCCGTCTCGAGGCGTACTGTGTAACCGATATTAAAGCAG
>DATIEH010000047.1:0-2868 GCA_035455905.1 Binatia bacterium
ACTGTCATCTCGAACTCAGTGAGAGCTTGCACTTTCAGCTACATAGAAAGATAAAATTTCTGGGCTTCGCCTCGAAATGATCATTAATACACAGTCTGCCTCTCAGCATGACACTCATTCGGTCTTTCATATTAGAGCTGCTTGGTTATCATGTGTTTTACCCGGTCGAATCGGCTGGATTTTCGTCCGATGTGGACTGGAGCAAGCTTAGGAGTTTTCGATGAATATCAATTTTCGTGAAGGCAAACCTGGCGACGCCGAGATCTGCGCATCGATCTGCTATGAAGCATTCAAGGCGATCGCGGATCAGCATAACTTTCCGCATGATTTTTCCGATCGCGAAACCGCGTTCGGGTTACTATCTGAATTGCTGACGCGCGAGGATATTTATTCCGTGGTGGCCGAAAAGGAGGGCCGCATCGTAGGCAGCAATTTCCTCTGGGAAAACGGCGTGATTGCCGGCGTCGGACCGGTCACCGTCGATCCGGGGGTACAGAATTCAGCGATCGGAAGACAGTTGATGGAGGATGTCCTGCGACGAGCGCGCGAGCATCGGTTCGTAGGAGTGAGGCTTGTGCAATCGGCTTATCATAACCGCTCGCTGTCTCTGTACACAAAACTGGGATTCGACGCGTGCGAGCCGCTGTCGAACCTGCAAGGTCCGCCGATCGGCGTGCAAATTCCGGGTTACACCGTGCGCCAAGCATACGAGAGTGACCTCGAAGCTTGCAACTCGCTCTGTATCAGAGTCCATGGCCACGACCGCGCAGCGCAGCTCCTGGAGGCAATCACACAGGGAACGGCCACATTGGTCGAGCACGCCGGCCAGATTACCGGTTACGCAACCATGATCGGTTTTTTCGGTCATGCGGTTGGCGAGAGCAATGACGATGTAAAAGCGCTGATTGGAGCGGCGCCGGCTTTCCTCGGCCCCGGATTCATAGTGCCCACGCGCAACAGCGAGCTGCTCCGCTGGTGCTTGGCGAACGGACTCCGCGTCAATCAACCCATGACGCTGATGCGCATGGGGCTTTACAACGAGCCAGCCGGTGCATTTTTGCCTTCGATTATCTATTGATCGCTGCGTTGACTTACTATCACGGTCATGACGCCGGCATCTCGCAAGGGCGTATGCCATACGCCCTTACAAATGGATTCCGGAGTCGCGCTACCCCGGACTGGACCCGGGATTGTGAAATGACCAATCCCTTTCTTTCGTATTTCCTATTGGACAATAATGTTAGCTCTGCAAGAACGGCACGCCAAGTCGCATCAGATCATCGAAGGCATCCCAATGCACCATGTGCTTGCAGCCATTCACAATGTGAATTTTAAGCTCCGGGTGCGTGTTCTTGAGCAATTCGGCGCGCTCGCCCGCATGAGCACGGTCTTCACGGCCGAAGATCATTAATAGCGGCATCTTTAATTCGGTGAGTCTCTGCCACAAGGGTTTGGCCTGTGAAGCGCCGCCGGCCGCCGGTGCCTCTTGATTCTGCCGATCCTGATGCGCTTTGAAATTGCGGCCGATCATGCTCCTGTGGCGTAAGGCCACGTCTTCGTCCGAAATCAACGAATGATTGAAGGTATCCGCCTGGAGGAGTTTGCGAGCATCTTCCAGCGTCGGTTCCTTTTGCGCCATCTCTTTATCGACGCGCGCCTGCACTGCTTCGTACTTTCCGACCTGCTCTTGCGTCTGCGGCGGCAGCAGCGACCCGGTGCCGAGAATGAGCACATGCGAATAGCGGCCGGGATCTTCCAAGGCCAGCTGAACCGCGAAGCCGCCGGACCGTGAATGGGCGATCAGCGCAGTTTTGCCCAGCCCCGCGGCATCGATGAATTTCGGAATGGAATTACGTTGCTGCGCGGTACTTTGTTTGGTGGGCACATCGGAGAGGCCAAAACCCGGATAGTCGAAGGCAACCGCACGAAATCCGGCCTTGGCAAAGGGACCGAGATTGCGCAGAAACACGTCCGCCGAGCTGCCGAGCGATGCACCGTGCAGAAACAGCACCGATGGTCCTGAGCCTGCTTCGATATAGCGAAGTTTGAGTCCATCAACGCTCACGAACTTGTCTGCGGGTTTGATTGTTTGTACGTCATTCATTGCAAGATTCTCCTTCTAAGCAGATTGGGACTTGGGTTGGCAGTAGTTTGCCAGTCATTTATTCATGAAAATCCGTCGAAAAATTTTTCTGACGGAGCTATAACGCTGAACCGGCGAGGTGTCAATCGTGCGACTGCCCAAATGAATTCGGCTTTATTGATTCAACTGGCGGAAAAATTTTCGCTTTCCGTGGAAATGAAGATGCTTGACAGAGAGTTGGAGCAGAGCGGGTTTTTTAAACAGCTCTGGAAAAATTAGCCCCCTTGATGAATGCGAAACGACCGAAGCTCGGGCATCGGCAATGGTTTCACCGCTTGACAGGGGCCTGGCGCATCACTAGCGTCCAGGATTGATGGAAAGAGTCGGGAGGAGATGGCGCATGACGAGAACGCTCTGTGGGTTTTTATTTGCGATTATTTTATCGGTCTGGGTCGTGCCGGCGCATGCCGCCTCAGTCGAGGACTTCTATAAAGGCAAAACCATTCAGTTCATCGTCGGAGGCACCGCAGGCGGCGGCTACGATACGTACACTCGACTAATTGCGCGCCACTTTGCGAAATACGTTCCGGGCAAACCGAATACGGTGGTTCAGAATATGCCTGGCGCTGCGATGCTGATCGCGGCCAACTACACTTACAACAGCGCGCCGCGCGACGGCACGGTTATCGGCCATTGGTCCGGACCGCTGATTTTGCAGCACATGATGGGAAATCCCGCGGTGCAGTTCGACGGCCGCAAGTTCGGCTGGCTCGGTATGCCGACTG
>DATIEH010000048.1:0-6522 GCA_035455905.1 Binatia bacterium
AAGGTGTAGTCAAGGGAGCTGCGAATGGAGCGAATGCGCGCGGGATTTTCGACCACGTCTATTCGAACAAGCGCGGTTCCCGGTCCAATGATGCCGATGGCTTCAGCGGCGGCGTGGGAGAGATCGATGATGCGCTCCTTGGCAAAAGGACCGCGGTCATTGATGATCACTTCCGTGGTGCTGCCGTTTTCCATGTTGGTGACCAAGACCCGAGTGCCGAGCGGCAGAGTCTGATGCGCCGCGGTGAATTCGTTTTGATCATAAATGATGCCGCTCGCCGTCGCCTTGCCATGAAAACCAGGACCATACCACGACGCGATCCCGATTTGGCTTAGCCCGATGTCGGGCGAAGGTGCGCGGACTTTCGCTGGGGGCACCGAACAGCCGAGGACGAATAAAAAGAGAAAGACGAATTGCCAAGCAGGAATCCAACAAAGCCGGTAACGAGCGCTTTTGTCATTCGAGCTGAGCGCGAGCGCACGTAACATGGCGCGGAGTATATCGGAAAGCCAGCTCGGAAAAAAGTAAAATAGCCCGAGTTGTTTCAGCTCACGCAGTGGCATTGAGCTCGATGTATCCGGTTTACCCCACAGACGGTTTGTGTTACGGTAGCCGGTGATTTAACGGGAAAGGTTCGTATGTCCGGTCATTCTAAGTGGAGCACGATCAAACATAAGAAAGCTGCCAAGGACGCAAAGAAGGGCAAGCTCTTCACCAAGTTCATCAAAGAAATCACTGTGGCTGCGCGCATGGGTGGCGGTGATTTGAACTCCAATCCAAGGCTGCGAACCGCGGTTCTCAGCGCGCGTGCGCAGAGTATGCCGAACGAAAATATCGAGCGCGCCATCAAAAAGGGTACCGGCGAGCTCGAAGGCGTCACCTATGAAGAGATTCAATACGAAGGTTACGGCCCCGGCGGCATCGCCATCATTGCGCAGGTCTTAACCGATAATAAGAATCGGACGGTTTCCGAAATACGCCGGCTATTCAGCAAACACGGCGGAAATTTGGGCGAGAGCGGCTCGGTGGCGTGGATGTTCGACAAGAAAGGTCTCATCACCGTCGAAAAAGCACAGGTCGACGAAGATCGCCTGATGGACGTGGTACTCGATGCCGGGGGCGAGGACGTGCGCGACGAGGGTGACATTTTTGAAGTGGTGACCCAGCCGGAAGATTTCGAAAAGGTCAAGGATCGGTTGGACCACGAGAAGATTAGCGTAGCGAGCGCGCAATTGACGCTGTTGCCGAAAACCACCGTCGACGTGGACGCCAAAAACGTCGAGCAGGTTTTAAAATTGAGCGAAGAACTCGAAGATCATGACGACGTGCAGAGCGTCGCGGCTAACTTCAACATTCCCACCGAACTGATGGACAAGGCAAGCTAAAGGGCCGATGCCCAAGAGCAGCGCCAAACCGCTCCATCGCGAAGTCATTCTCGGCATCGATCCCGGCTCATTGATCACAGGCTGGGGCTTGATTGAACTGATCGGCACTCAGCTGCATCATCTTGCGCACGGCACCATCGCGGCGAGCGCGGCCATGGCTCTGCCTTCACGGTTAAGCCAGATCCACACCGGGTTACGAGCTATTATCGAGAGCCATGAGCCCGCTACCGTAAGCTTGGAGAAAGTGTTTTTTTCCCGGAACGCTCAAAGCGCACTTAAATTAGGTCAAGCCAGAGGGGTGGCATTACTCGCGGCAGCGGAGCGTCAACTGAGCATTAGCGAGTACTCCGCCGCAGAAATCAAACTCGCCGTCGTCGGTTACGGACGCGCCAGCAAAGAGCAGGTGCAAAGAATGGTGAGCGCGCTGCTGTGTTTGCGCGGCGCGATTCGCGCCGATGCTGCCGACGCGCTAGCGAGTGCCATCTGCCATGCACACCGGCGGAGTTTTCAAGATCTGGTTGTCCGTTCCTACGGTCGGATGAAATCCACCAGCTGGCGCGACTATCTGGAAACCGATTCAGAGCGTTAGCACGTTCCCGACGATCCGTATGCTTCGTTGCGCTTCAAAGGCTTCGCTGCAAGCTCCTGAAATTGCGCCTGTGCTCGTTTATCGATCGAGCGCCGTGGGTTTCCATCTTTCTGACAGGCCTGCAGTCGACGTTCTTACTCAGACTGGCGGATGCCATGGTTTTTTGCCGCGCTTCGTTCCGCTTCGTTTACCGACGTGATCGCACAAATCAGTGGGGCGCTGGCCCAAAAGATTCCAGGGGAAGTCATTGTCGATGTCGGTGGCGTGGGCTACCAGATTTTCATTCCGTTGAATGTTTTTTATCGACTGCCGGAAATTGGCGCGCCGGTCCATTTGCAGATTTACACTCATGTACGCGAAGACGCGTTGCAGCTTTTCGGCTTTAGCGATTTTGCTGAAAAGCAAGTGTTTCTGCTTCTCATCGGCGTCTCGGGAATCGGACCGAAGCTCGCGGTCAATATCCTGTCCGGTATCCCTGCCGAAGAACTGGCGCGTGCGCTGCGCGAGAGTGACCACGCGCGTTTGCTCGGTATTCCCGGCGTTGGCCGCAAGCTCGCGGAACGCATGATCGTCGAACTGAAGGACAAGCTGACGACGCTTCCTCCGCCGCCGGCCGACAGCGCCGCGACGGAACCCGGCTCGCAGCTCTTGTTGGACGCGGTTTCGGCGCTCGTCAATCTGGGTTATAAAAGACCTGACGCCGAAAAAGCCGTGCGGGAAGTTCTCAAGCGCGGCACGCATTCACTGGAAGGCGTATTAAAAGAAAGCTTGCGGCTTTTGAGCCCGTGATCGCCAATGGGTCGCGTCTGATCATGACAGCCATGCTGAGTGGAACAAAACTCGATGAGGATCTAAGCTTCGACGTTACCCTGCGGCCGCGCGGCTTCGACGAGTACATCGGCCAAGACGCCGTCAAAGAAAACCTCAAGGTCGCCATTGCCGCGGCTCAGGCGCGGCGCGACGTTCTCGACCATATTCTTTTTCACGGCCCGCCCGGGCTGGGCAAAACATCGCTCGCCTACATCATCGCGCGCGAAATGGGGGTCAATATTAAAGCCACCTCGGGACCCGTGGTCGAGCGTCCCGGTGATCTCGCCGCCCTGCTCACAAACCTTGACGAGGGGGATGTTCTGTTCATCGACGAAATTCACCGGTTGAACCATATCGTCGAAGAGGTGCTTTATCCGGCGATGGAGGATTACCAGATCGATATTATGGTCGGCCAAGGGCCGGCGGCGCGCTCAATTAAGTTGCCGCTCAAGCGCTTCACGCTGATCGGCGCGACCACTCGCTCGGGCCTTTTAACCTCGCCGCTGCGCGACCGTTTCGGTCATATCCACCGTCTTGATTTCTATGATACCGAAGCGCTGGCGAAAATCCTCCAACGCTCGGCGGCAATTCTCAGCGTGAGTGAAGAAGCCGAAGGCATCATGGAGATCGCGGCACGCTCACGAGGCACGCCGCGCATCGCCAACCGGCTGCTCCGGCGAGTGCGCGACTACACTCAGGTTAAGGGCAACGGCACAATCACCAAACGGCTCACCGAGCAAGCGCTCAGCATGTTGGAGGTCGACCGGCTAGGACTGGATAAGATGGACACCATGCTGCTGCTCACGCTGATCGACAAGTTTGCCGGCGGCCCGGTCGGAGTGGAAACTCTGGCGGCAGCGATCGGCGAAGAGAAGGACACCATCGAAGATGTTTACGAGCCATTTTTGATTCAGGCCGGGTTCATTCAACGCACCCCGCGCGGACGCGTAGCGACGGTGCGTGCTTATGATCACTTCCACCGGCCGCAAAAGGAAGGGACGACAAACCTGGCGCGAAAGCAACCCACCTTGTTTTAGTGGCAGAGGGTGTTCAGAATTAAAGCAAATGGGGTGATTGCCCATGACTGGCTTGGGTAAGACGTTGATCCTGATCGGCATTGTGCTGGTGGTCGTCGGCGCGATATTTTCTCTCGCTGGCAAATTGCCGTGGTTGGGGCATCTGCCTGGAGACATCACGATCCAGCGGGAGCGTTTCACTTTCTATTTTCCGCTGGCGACTTGCATCGTCATCAGCATCATTATTTCCCTTGTTCTTTATTTTTTTAGAAGGTAAAATTTTTTGTTGTCCTGCCAGCCCTCAATCGGGCGCCTATGGAAGCCGTAAATCCCGCCGCTGTCGCGCAAAGCCTCAAACTCGAAGAGAACAAGCGCCGCAAACGCGAAGGCATCGTCATACTGGTCACGGCGCTGATGGTTGCCGCCCTGATCTTTTTCGAAGTGCAGTTGCCGGATGTCGCGCCCGAATACTCGCTCGGCGGCAACGTTGTTTTCTTTTTACTGATCAACATCAACATTATCCTGCTCGGCTTGTTGGTCTTTTTGGTCGTGCGCAGCTTGGTCAAGCTCGTTGTGGAGCACAAACGGCGCATGCTCGGCTCGCGCTTGCAGGCGCGTTTGGTGCTGGCCTTCGTCGCCTTGTCCATCGTTCCGAGCGTGCTTTTGTTCATCATTGCGGGCGGATTGTTGCGGCGATCGTTTGATCGCTGGTTCGATTCCAAAGTCGAAAGCGCATTGCAGGGTTCTTTGGAAATCGGCCAAACCTACTACCAGAACTCTGCCAACAACGCGATTTTCTATGCGCGCCAACTGAGCCAGAGAATCACCGAAGAAGGGCTGGTTAACCCTTCTCGAGTCGCAGAGTTGAAACGATTCGTCGAGAGTAAACAGCATGAATATAACCTCGGAACCGTGGAGCTTTTCTTGCCTGACGGTCAGCCCCTCGTGGTAGCCTTCAACCAACAGGTCCCCACCGGAGTCACGCTCAAGCCGGAAAGTGAATTTCTGAATCGCGCACTGCGCGGCCTCGAAGTGACGCGCACCGAAGCCTTCGGCGACGGCGATGTGATTCGCGGCGGCGTGCCGGTGTATGCGCGCGACAAACGGATCGTCGGTGTGGTGGTCGTGGATTACTATGTGCCGAAAAGCATCTCCAAAAGAGCGATCCAGATTTCCCAGTCCTATGAACAATACAAGTTTTTGACTTTTCTCAAGGCGCCGGTGAAGAACAGCTATCTTCTCACCATGCTTCTGATCACCCTGGTGATTATTTTTGCTGCGGTCTGGTGCGGCATTTACTTATCCAAGGGCATTATAGTGCCGATCCAAAAACTTGCCGAGGGAACTCATCAGGTGGCGCACGGCAACTGGGACTATAAGATCGAAGCCGGCGGAGACGATGAACTCGGCGTACTGACGAATTCGTTCAACCAAATGACCGCCGATTTGAAGCAGATCAAGCTCGAGCTTGAGCGGCGCGGTACCGTGGTGCAAACTTTGCTTGCGAATATCGCGGCGGGTGTGGTCTCGGTCGATCCCGCGGGGAAAATCACCACCTGGAACAAGGCTGCGGAACGAATTTTGGGCGTTCCGGCGGAGCGCGCGGTGGGCAGATATTACCATGACGTGTTTCGAGCGGAGCCGCTGCGCGCCATCCGTGAAATCGTCGACAGCGTAAAGAGCGGCGAGAGCGTCGAACAGGAGATCAAGCTGTCGCTCCAGGACCAGTTACGGAACGTGATGGCCTGCGGCGCGACGCTGCATGATGACGATGGCTCGATCTTGGGCGTCATGCTGTTTTTGGAAGACATAACGCAGATTCAAAAGGTGCAAAGAATGGAAGCCTGGCGCGAAGTCGCGCGCCGGATCGCGCACGAAATCAAAAATCCGCTGACGCCGATTCAGCTCTCCGCAGAGAGACTGCGGAAACGCTACGCCACGGTGTTGGTGGAAGACGGAGCAATCCTCGACAAGTGCACAACCACGATTATCCAACAGGTCGAGGAGCTGAAAAAGCTCGTGAACGAGTTTTCGCAGTTTGCCCGCTTGCCGTCCGCTCGGCTCATGGCCAGCGACTTGAACGAGATCATCAGCGAGGCGCTGGTGCTATTCAAAGAGGGCCACGCCGGCGTTGACTTTCAATTTCGGCCGGGGATGATTCCCGAATTGGAACTGGATCGTGAGCAGATCAAACGCGTCTTGATGAACCTGCTGGATAACGCGGTGGCCGCGGTGCAGGGGCGGGGAGCGATCACGCTCGCGACCAACTTTGAACCGGAGCGCGCTGTGGTGACGTTCGAGGTCAGCGATAATGGATGCGGCTTCGCGCCGGAAATGAGAACCAAAATTTTCGAGCCGTATTTTTCGACGAAGGAAAATGGCACGGGTCTTGGCCTGACGATTGTGAGTCAGATTGTTGAGGATCATCGTGGCTACATCCGGGTGCGGCCCAACGATCCTCAGGGAGCGCGGTTTACTATTGAATTGCCGGCAGGGATGAACGCGCGAGTTCACATTGCGCCGAAGAACGCGCTACACTCGTCATAATGGGAGGATGGGTGCAGGAACCGGTGACACAGAAAACCATTTTGGTGGTGGACGACGAAGATGGGGTGCGCGAATCCGTGCGCGAGGTTTTGAGCGACGAAGGTTATCGAGTCGTCGATACCGCCGATGGTACTCAGGTTCTGAGAATCATCAAAGAGCAGCGCCCCGAGCTCGT
>DATIEH010000049.1:0-4610 GCA_035455905.1 Binatia bacterium
GTGCCGTCCAAGCGGAGCTTTACTACACTGCCATTCTCGACTGTTTCGGTTATTCTGAGCATCTGCGCCTCGTTTGTCCTCGCTAAATGCTTAGAGCAGCGGTTGTGCCACACTGCTAAGTACTTGTATTAACTTTATTTATTACTCAGAGGGAGAATTTGCTGTGGTATTTCGTCGCGATATATCGCGATGCTTGCGAAATACCGCAAAACGGAATAACTCTGGTAGCGTGAATTTCAGCGATCCCATTGGCCAGCCGGGAAGGTCGTCAGCTCTCAGGCAATTCAAAGTCTTGGAAACTTCTTGGGAACATGATCTCGACACGGTGCTTTCGCTTGCCGCGGAAATCTCGGGATGTTCGCTCGCCCTGCTAAGCTTCATTGATGAGAAAGGGGAGCGATTCAAATCCAATATTGGTTTTGAGGTCGGTGAACTCTCTCTCGATCATTCATTTTGCGTTCACGTTGTTTCGGGCGGCGAGCCATTGATCGTTTCCGATACGGTTGCGGATCAGCGGTTTTGCAAAAATCCACTCGTTTTAAATCCACCAGCTATTCGCTTCTATGCCGGTTTTCCTATTACTTCAGACGGGCATGCCGTCGGTGCCTTAGCGGTGTGTGATTGCCAACCGCGTCAGCTTTCAGCCCAGCAGATAAGCCAGATAGCGGTCTTGAGCAGGTCGATTTCAGACCGCCTGGAGTTGCGCCGGACGGAAGACTTGCTCGTTACGGCCATTGCGACCAATCGCGAGCAGAAAGAAAGGCTACGCGAGAATCAGGAAGTCGAAACCAGACTGATCGAGTGGAGTCCGGACTGTATCGCGGTTCTCGATCTCGATGGCCGACTCATCACGATGAATCTGGGTGGGATGCAAGCATTGGAGATTTGCGACATTAAGGAATTAAACAGTTCTTCCTGGATCGATTTTTGGACTGAGAAAGATGTTCCGTTGGCGCTCGAGGCTGTCGAATCGGCGCGGCGGGGAGGCGTGGGACGGTTCACTGGATTTCGCGCCACTCAGTCCGGTATTCCCAAATGGTGGGATGTGATGGTCAGCCCGATCCGAGACCCGACTGGAAGTCCGACGCAACTGGTGGCAGTCATGCGCGATATCACCGAACGTCGCCGTGCCGTGCAGATGTTGCGAGTGGTTTCGGAAGGTACTGCGGCTGTCACCGGCGGGGATTTTTTCCGTTCGTTAGTGCAGCATTTGGCAGGCGCGCTTGATGCGCGCTACTCATTTGTCGCGGAATGCACCGACCCGACAAAAACTAAAGTTCGAACCTTGGCGTACTGGCAAGGTGGTGACTTCGGCGCAGATGTTACTTTTTTACTTAGGGGCACGCCTTGCGAGAAAGTGATTGGAGGCGAGGTTTGCTGCTACCCGGAGCGCTTACAATCTCTTTTTCCCGAAGAGGCTGCTCTGGTTCGCCTGAACGCGCAAAGCTATCTTGGCGTCCCCATCCATGCAGCTTCGGGCGATGTCCTTGGACATTTGGTCGTGCTCGATGACAAGCCGATGGGGGATATGGAATACGCCGTGCCGATCCTGCGTATCTTTGCCGCTCGCGCCGGCTCGGAATTGGAACGCAGTCGCACCGAGGCTTCGCTCAAAAATAGTGAAGCGCGCCGGCGCATGTTATTGGAAATCAATAACGCCATCGTGAGCAAACTTAGCCGTGATGAACTATGGAGTGCGATTGCCGAGGCGATGAGCCGGGTGGTGGCATTCGACCGCATAGCGCTCGCTTTGTACGATCGACAGGAAAATTGCCTCCGTATCGTTAATTATGCCGGACCGTATCTGCGCGATGATTATACGCCGCTTGGCCGACGCCTTAAGCTTGACGACAGCCCCGCCGGCCGTGCTTTTGTGACGCGTAACCCGGTCCTACGGCGTGATCTCGAGCTAGAACGCTTGACCGGTTCCGAGGAACGAGCTTACGGCCATGGCTTTCGCTCGATCTGTTCTTTGCCGCTGGTCGTGCGCGGCTTGAGCATCGGCGCGATTACGCTGGGCAGTCTGAATCGTTCGCAGTATTCCGAAAGCGACGCGGATTTTCTGATGGAAGTCGCCAACCAGATCGCGATCGCCGTAGATAACTTGAGAGCGCACGAAGAAACCGAGGCGCTGAAGGCACGCTTCGAAGCCGAGGCGGTTTATCTTCAGGAAGAGATCAAGACCGAGCACAACTTCGAAGAAATTATCGGGCAGAGCAGGGCGATTCGCGCGCTCTTAAAAAAGCTCGAGCAAGTGGCGCCCACTGACGCGACGGTTTTGATCCACGGCGAAACCGGCACCGGCAAAGAGCTGCTGGCGCGGGCGGTGCACGATCGAAGCCGGCGCAAAACGCGGCCGCTGGTCAAGGTGAATTGCGGGTCAATACCGTCGGGTCTGGTGGAAAGTGAGTTATTCGGGCACGAGCGCGGCGCTTTCACCGGAGCGACACAGCAACGTATCGGGCGATTCGAACTGGCACACGGTGGAACCATTTTTCTCGATGAGGTCACCGAGTTGCCGCTCGATACCCAGGTAAAGCTGCTGCGTATCCTTCAAGAAGGCGAGTTCGAACGGGTGGGGAGCAGCCGGACCATGAAGGTTGACGTGCGCGTGATCGCCGCAACCAACCGCAATTTACAGGAAGTAGTGCGGAGCGGGGCTTTTCGCTCGGATCTGTTCTATCGGCTAAACGTATTTCCGCTCGAAGTGCCGGCGCTGCGCGAGCGTCGAGATGATATTCCGCTTTTGGTGAATTTTTTCCTCGGAAAATTCAGCAAAAGCGTGGGCAAAGAAATCCGCGGTCTGTCACAAAAGTCAATGGAACGTCTAGTGCAATACGGTTGGCCGGGAAATATTCGTGAGCTGCAAAATGTCATCGAAAGAGCGGTTGTGCTGGCGAAAGGCGCGATCGTGCAACTCGATGATTCGATGTTGGGCGCTGAAGCGAGCGCGGAAGAATCAACAGTCGAGACGCTGGAAAACATGGAACGGAATCACATTATCAGGGCGCTGCAACAAACCCAGTGGGTCATTCATGGTAAAAAAGGCGCAGCCGAGCTTCTGGGCATCAACCCGAGCACGCTCCGCTCGCGGATGGAAAAGCTGGCGATCAAGAAAGGCGCCGTGGCAACGTAACGCGAAGGCTTACAAGCAATTAATCCTCGCCCGCCCGGGGGGGAGGAAACAGGTGGGGCGCGTTCTTCGCTACGACTCTTTCGGGCGGGCGCACCGCGCGCTTTGAAGACGACTTGGCGGTATCCGATCGCCAACTCACCAAAATTCGATAGATCAATAAAAGGGCCAACACGAAACCGTATTGCGCGGGCCTTCGAATATCGGCTTTCACCAGCCAATAGAAATGAATCACGCCGGCCGCGGCGGCGACGTAGATCAAACGGTGTAGCTTTTGCCAGCGTTTGCCCAATCTTCGGATCATGCCTGCCGTCGACGTTAGCGCCAGCGGCAACATGATGACGAAAGCGGTGAATCCGGCCGTCACATACGGCCGCTTGACAATGTCTTTGCCGATCGCCTGCCAGTCAAAAAAATGATCGAGCACGAGAAAAGTGGCGAAGTGCGCGGACGCGTAAGCGAAGGCGAAGAGACCGAGCATGCGCCGAAGCTTGATCAGATCGTTCCAGCCGGTGAGTCGTCGCGCCGGTGTGACGGCCAGAGTTCCGATCAGAAAAATCAACGCCCACGAGCCGGTGAAGCGAGTAATGAAATCGATCGGATTGACGCCGAGATCACCGATATAGGCGTTGTATGCGAGCTGCGCAAATGGAACGAGGCAGAGAAGAAAAATGAACGGTTTTAAGCGGGAAACCATTGGCAGAGTAAAGGGTAAAAGTCTGAAAGCGAAATGATATCTGCTCAGGCTGCGCGATCGGATTTGTTTATTCTTACTTTTCCCTGAATTCAGTAGTATTTCTTCAGGTCCATTCCCTTGTACAGGCTCGCGACCTGCTCGCCGTAGCCGTTAAACATCAAAGTTTTCCGGCGTAAAAACTCGCCGATGCGGCGTTCCGTCGCCTGACTCCAGCGCGGGTGATCGACCTCGGGATTGACGTTGGAGTAAAAGCCATACTCTTGCGGTTGCATGGTGTTCCACGCGGTCTTCGGCTGCGATTCAACGAAGCGCACTTTGACGATGGATTTGATGCTCTTGAAGCCGTATTTCCACGGCACCACCACACGGATCGGCGCGCCGTTTTGCGCGGGCAAAATTTCTCCGTAGAGTCCAACCGAAAGCATGGTTAAAGGATGCATGGCTTCGTCCATGCGCAAACCTTCAGTGTAAGGCCAGTCGAGCACATTACCGAAAATACCGGGCTTCTGGCCGGGCATCCGCTTCGGGTCCAATAAGGTGACGAACTGAATGAATTTCGCATTACCGGTGGGTTCGGCTTCCTTGATCAAAGCGCTCAGCGGAAAACCGATCCAGGGAATGACCATCGACCATGCTTCGACACAGCGAAGGCGATAAACCCGCTCTTCGAGCGGGCTCAGCTTGGTCAGCGTGTCGATATCAAAAGTCTTGGGTTTCTTGACCTCTCCCTCGATACTGACTGTCCACGGACGGGTGGTCAAATACTTGGCGTTCTCGGCG